>NZ_JBEOSJ010000007.1:0-118202 GCF_040302905.1 Streptomyces sp. NPDC096193
GGGGCTGGGAGATCCGGGTCGAGTCCCCCTACCTGCCCCAGCGTCTCCTCCTCGCTGCCGAACCTTCTGAGGGCGCGGCGGCGGCCCTTCTCGCACAGCCGTACAGCCGTCCCTCAGCGGGAGAGACCCCGCAGCCTCCGCCACGGTGTGAACGTGAACACCGCGCCGCCCAGCAGGATCACCGTGCCCGCGACCAGTGCCAGGGCGCGCAGGGCGCCGTTGTCCTCGGCGCCCGTCTCGGCCAGGCCGCCGCTCGTGCCCGCGCCTCCCGCGCTGCCCGCTCCGCCGGACGCGGCGCCGCCCGAGGACGTGCCGCCGGATGCGCCGCCCGGCTGGGCCGCGGTGTCGAGTTCCAAGGAGAACGCGACATTGCCGGGCGGGGTGCACGTCGTCGTCGTACCGAGCGCCTTCACCGTGAAGACACCGGGGGCGAGTGTCGCCTTGCCCGTGGCGCCCGGCTTGTACGTGCCCGTCATGTCGGGGATCGTCATGGGCTCCCCGGACTTGATGGGATCCTTGTTCAACGGGCCCTCGACATGCACGGTGCCCTTGTCGGCGCCGCCGAGCTTGACCTCCATGGACGGCTTGACCGAGTTCGCCGGGATGTCGGCGGGGCTGTCCATGACGGACTTGGAGAACTTGACCGTCAGGTCGTAACCGCCGCCGTTCTTCTTGGCGTTGATCTGCACCGGGGAGACGGCGTTCTTGTCGCCGATGGGCGTCTTGCAGGCGTAGGCGACGCTGATCTCCTTGCCCTCGAAGTCGGTCTGGCCACCGCCGCCGCCCGTGGTGCCGCCGGAGGTCGTACCTCCGGCGGTCGTGCCGCCGGACGTCGTGCCGCCGCTCGTCGTCCCGCCGGACGTCGTGCCGCCGCTCGTCGTCCCACCGGTCGTCGTGCCGCCCGAGGTGGTCGTCCCGCCGGTCGTCGAGCCGCCGCCCTCCGCCACCTTGATCGTGGCACCGGGCTGGACGGCCGCCTTGGGCGAGCACTTCGTGTCCGTCGACAGCGGCTTGGAGACGTTGATGTTGTACGCCCCCGGCGTCAGCGTGATGTCGCCCGCCTTCTCCAGCTTCAGCTTGGCCTTCATGTCCGGCAGCACCATCGGGCTGTTCTTGGGGATGGGCGGGTTCTGACGCGGTCCCTCCATCTTCAGCTCGCCCGAGGCCGCGCCGCCGATCGTGATCGTGCCGGTCGGCTTGACCGTGTCCTTCTCCAGGTCCAGGACGTCCGGGTTCTTGGACGCGGCCTCGACCGTCTTCCACACCACCTCGACCTCGTCCCCGACCTTGGCCTCGGCGGGCGCAGTGATCTGCACCTTGGTGGTGCCCTGCACCGGCGGGAGGCCGGAGATCGGCGGTGGTATGCACTCGGTCGCGTACGAGACCTCGGCTGCCTGGGCGGGGCTCGCGGCCAGCAGGATCCCCGCGCCGCCGAGCATCAGCGCGACTCCCGCCGCGCTCATCCTCCGTTGCGTGCTCACGAATGTCCCTTCGTCGTCGGTCGGTTCTCTGACGGTGCGGAGTCAGGTGTGAACCACGGCAGTGCCGTGGTGGTCGTGGTGCCGGCCGCCGTGGGGGCCGGGGGTGTCCCGCCGCGGGACCTGGTGCCGGGAAGGCGCAGGACGGGCAGCCGGACGGTGAGGTCGGCGGTGCGGTGCCGGCCCCCGTTGCGCGGGCGGAGCCGGTCGACGACCGCCATGCCGATACGGAACACGGCTGCGGGGACGACGACGGCCAGCAGGACCCAGAACAGCGTCACGCCCCAGGGACGACCGACTCCCCACGGCTGCGCGACGATGACCTTCGTGCCGTACTTCACGGCGATCTCGTAGTCGCCGTGGGCTCCGGCGGCCAATTGGACCGGCAGTTCGACCTGCACCTTGCGGCCGGGCTCGATGGTGCCGCGCCACTGCTGTTCCTCCCACTGCGGCGCGAACACACCGTGCGAGGTGCCGACCTGGAACACCGGGTCCTTCACCGGCGCCGTGCCGAGGTTGCCGACGGTGAACTCGAGCCGGCGGGAGGGCGGGGCGCCGAAGAAGACGAGAACGCCGGAGTCGCCTTCGAGCCGGCTCGCGGCGAGCACGGCGAGCCTGCCGCCGGTAGTCGCGCTGGGCAGGGGCGCCGTGGGGTGTCCGGCGACGGTGAACACGGCGTCCACGGCGGCCTGTTCACCGGTGACCGTGGCGACGTGCACCACGCACGGGCAGGGTTTGGGCGGTTCGGCGACCGGTATCTTCTTGCTGAACACGCCCTTGGAGTCGGTGGTGACGGCGCGGCCGTCGGCGTTGGCGCAGGCGTTCGTGCCGCCGACCACGCCTCTGGCGGGGGTGGCCTGTCCGCAGATCAGCAGCATGAGCAGGGCTCCGGGCCGCCAGCCCGTGCCGCTCACGGTGATGTCGCCGCCCTTGCCGGCCTGCTGCCGGGAGACCGCCACGCCGGGACCGGGCTCGGCGGCGGAGGCGGTGGGGGCCGGCAGGAGCAGGAGCAGGGGGACCAGGGCGAGCAGCAGTGCCAGGGGCCTGCTGGTTGTTCCGCGCGGACGGCGGGCTTCGTCCATGATCATGCTCCTGACCTCGCCAACGGCCGGTCTGAGGTGGCCTGTTCGTACGCCGGGGGGAGACGGCCGCGACGGCGGCGCAGCCACAGCGCGACCGCAGCCGCGACGAGGGCGAGGGCGGACGCGCACCACGCCCAGGGCACGAACCGCACCGACGCCGTCCCCTGTGCCGCGGGTGCTCCCGCGGCCGTCGCCCGCACGCGGACGTCCACCGCGTCCAGCGCCGGGCGGTCCCGCCAGTTCTCGGTGAGCGAGATGCGCCCGGCGGGCAGGAGTTCGGCGGGCAGGCCGCCCGGTGCGCGGCGCAGCACCTCGCCGAAGAGGCCGTCCGCCGTGATCGTGACGCGCGGGGACAGGACGGTGTTGCCCCGGTTCACCAGCGTGTAGCGGATGGTGCCGCCGGAGAGGGAGACGTCCTCGACCGTGAGTGCCGCCAACAGCGGCCCGCTGACGCGGAGATGGATCGGTACGCGCGACTCATGGCCGCCCGACGACGCGGTGACGGCGGCTCGGTGGTCGCCCGGCACCGCGTCCGGCGGGACCGTGACGGTGAGGGGGACCTCCGCGCGGGTGCGCGGCGGAACCGTGACGGAGGGTGCGGCGAGTGCGATCCGGCTGCCCTCTCCGTCCGCCCGGAGCCGTACGGTGAGCGGTTCCGTGCCCGGATTGGTCACCGCCAGCGTGTCCTCCAGCACGGCGCCTGGCGCGCCTTCCGCGTAGATGTACGGCCGGTCCCCGCCCGGCCCGGGCGTCGCCGTCCAGGCCGGGCCGTCCACCGCCACCGCCACCGCTGTGACGGGCGTCAACAGCCCTGCCAGCAGCGCGGCGAGGAGCCGTGCCGTCACGGTCAGCCCGCGGTCCGCCGGCCACCGCGCCGGGTCAGCCACAGCACACCGGCGGCCCCGGACAGCAGCACCGTCCCGCCGAGCGTGCCGAGCGCCGTCGCGGAGTCCAGCGGGCCGGTCCGGGGCAGTTCGTCGCCGCCGGACGGCGTGGCCTGCGAGTTCGACCCGGAGCTGCCGTCCGATCCCGAGCCGCCGTTCGACCCGGAGCCGCCGCCGGCGGCCGTGACGTCCAGTTCGAGGGAGGGCCGCGGATTGTTCTTGGGCGTACAGGTCGTCGTCGTACCGAGCGCCTTGATCGTCAGCACCCCGGCGGTGAAGGTGACCTTCCCGCTCTTCTTCGGGGTGTACGTGCCCGACAAGTCACTGATCTTGATGGGGGTGTTGGCGGGGACCGCCGCCGCGTTGGACGCTCCGGACACCGGGACCGTCCCCTCGCCCGCACCGCCCACTTCGATGAGCGCGCTCGGGTTCATCGCGCCCTTGCCCAGTTCCACGGGGCTGGAGGAGACGCCCTTCTGGAAGGACATGGTCAGCCGGTAGCCGCCGCCGCTCTTCACCGCCTTGATGTCGATCGGCGAGACCGCGCCCTTCGGGCCGATCGGCGTCTGACACCGGTAGTCGACGTCCACGACGGTGGCCTGTGCGGCGGGGGCGGCCATGAGCACCACCGGTCCCGCCACCGCAGCCGCCAACGCGAGTGCCGTCCGTTTCTGGTACCTCACCTCAAGTCCCCTCGGCCGTACGTCGCCACCCGTTACTGACGACACATCAGATCGGGCGCTCAAGGTACGCCTGGGACCTTGGGGAGGGAAGACAAAGAGCACGCCGTATTGACGTGCTCCACATGAGACGCGAAAACGTGCCGGTGCACCCGGGAGAACCGGGAGGGCGCCGCCCCTAGGACGGCGCCGCGAGCTCCGCCCACACGGTCTTGCCGGCCGATTCCGGTGTCCGGGCGACCCCCCAGTCCAGACAGAGCCGCTGGACGATGAACATGCCGTGGCCGCCGGGCCGTCCCGCGCGGTGAGGGGTGCGGGGCGCGGGCTGGCCGCCGCCGCGGTCGGTGACTTCGAGGCGCAGCACCTTGCCGTCGCTGGCGACCGTCAGTTGCTCCGGTCCGTCGGCGTGCAGGCAGGCGTTGGTGACCAGTTCGGAGACGACGAGGAGGACGTCCTCGGCGGCGGCCCGCCGGTCGGCCGTGGCCGCGGGGAGCCAGCCCCAGTCGTACAGCGCCTGACGCGTGAAATCGCGGGCGAGGGGAACGATCCCGCTGGCCGAGCCCAGGGCAAGAGTGCGCACCGGGGCGCCGGGAACCGCGGAGGCAGCGCCGGTGGCGCCTTCGGGCTCGGGGCCGAGGTCGCCCGGCGGCTGCTGCCGGGTGGTGCTCATCAGCGCTTCACCTCACCGATTCACCATTTCGCTAGTGCTTCCATACGCAGAGTGCCGGGTGGCCGACGGTCTGCGGGGTTCTCCTGCCCTGCCGACTCGTGACAACACGTACTACGCCGACAGCGGATTGTCCGACACGGACGAGAAGAGGTCTGCGTCTCAGTCGGCGAGAGCCGCGTCGAGCGACTCGTGGACGGTGAAGACCGCCTCGGCGCCCGTGATTTCCAGCACTCTCGCCACCACCGGCAGCAGTCCCGCCAAGTGGACCCCTCCCCCGGCCGCGTCCGCCTGCAGCCTCGCGGCCAGCAGGACATTGAGGCCCGTGGAGTCGCAGAACTCCAGCTCCGAACAGTCGATGACCAGTCGTGAGCGTCCCTGGGCAAGCGCCTCCTCCAGGGGAGCGCGCAGCAAATCGGCGGTGTGGTGATCCAACTCACCCGCCGGTTTCACTACCTCACTTCGGCCCTCGGTCCGAACCTCGACCTGAAGCCGGCCCCGATTCGCGCTGCCGACCGTCCCGCGGTCCATGCCCGTCCCTCTTCGCCGTGTCGTTCACCGTGTCATCACTGGGCGCACGCCGCGCATTGCCGCTCCGCACGCCGTACCGCGCCCAGCATCATCGCACCGTCGGGCGACGGCGCGACCTGGGCGGAAGACTACGCCTTCCTTACGTCACGGAGCCACCGGAACTCCCCGACAAATCCGACATACAGAATAATTGACACTTGCAACTGCCCCTGGGAAGCGGGTAGGCCTAGTACAGACACAACGACCCACGACCGGCTTTGGAGGCGCCGCACACCGCAGCGCATGTATGGGCTTCGGCGGCCATACGCCGAGAACGATGGAGGAGACCATGTCACCCCGGCTCGACGCTTCGCGTACCCCCACCGCGCCGTCGACACTTCCCGAAACCACCGGCGACTCGTACCGGCCCCTCGAAGGCCTGGAGGATCTCCCCGAGATCCCGCCCTTCGACCAAGTGGGCCCGCTGGACGCACGAGCGCTGTCCAAGACGCTCTTCGGACGCCTCGAAGGCCTCGAAGAAGGCACCCACGAGCACGCGTACGTACGCAACACGCTCGTCGAACTGAACCTGGCGCTCGTCAAGTTCGCCGCCTCCCGGTTCCGCTCCCGCAGCGAGCCGATGGAGGACATCATCCAGGTCGGCACCATCGGCCTGATCAAGGCGATCGACCGCTTCGAACTCAGCAGAGGTGTGGAGTTCCCCACCTTCGCCATGCCGACCATCGTCGGCGAGATCAAGCGCTTCTTCCGTGACACCAGCTGGTCGGTGCGGGTGCCGCGCCGGCTCCAGGAGTTGCGTCTCGACCTCGCGAAGGCGGGCGACGAACTCTCCCAGCGCCTGGACCGCGCGCCCACCATCGACGAACTCGCCACCGCGCTCGGCATCGGGCGGGACGAGGTCGTCGAGGGCATGGCCGCGAGCAACGCGTACACCGCGAGCTCGCTGGACGCCCAGCCCGAGGAGGACGACTCCGAGGGGGCGCTCGCGGATCGCATCGGCTACGAGGACCACGGACTCGAAGGCATCGAGTACGTCGAGTCGCTGAAGCCGATGATCGCAAGCCTTCCTTCACGGGACCGTAAAATCCTCTCCCTCCGTTTCGTCGCCAACATGACGCAGTCGGAGATCGGCGAGGAGCTCGGAATCTCGCAGATGCACGTGTCCCGGCTGCTCTCTCGCACCCTGGTCAAGCTCCGGAAGGGCCTGACTCTCGACGAGTGAGGGCGAACCCGCCGAAACGACCCGCGAAGGGCCCATTCCTCAAGGAATGGGCCCTTCCCCGTTATTGACGGGGCCATCCTGATTGGTCCACATTGAGCGCGGGGTAAATGGGGGGACAACATGGCTCTTGGGGAGAGCTGTCCTGCGGCGTACGCACCACTGGAAGAACTGATGCGCCGGCGTCTGGACAGGGAATGTCTGTACGTACCGTCATGCCGTCTCGGGCTCTATCTGGCGCTGCGCCACTGGTGCCGGCCCGGCGGCCGGGTGCTGATGTCACCCGTCAACGACGACGTGATCTTCTTCGTGGTGCTCGCGGCCGGTCTGCGGCCGGTGCAGGCACCCCTGCGGGCCGAGGACGGCTCGATCGACGTCGCGGCCGTGCCCGACACCGTGTGGCAGGGACTGTCCGCGGTGCTCACCACCAATCTGTACGGCAACGCCGACCAGGCTCCCGGACTGCGCGAGCACTGCGACCGGCTGGGCATCCCCCTGCTGGAGGACGCGGCGCACGCCATCGGCAGCGTGGTCGGCGGGCAGCCGGTCGGGACCTTCGGCGATGCCTCCGTCTTCAGCCTCTCCAAGCACACCGGCGCCAGGACCGGCGGATTCCTCGCGATCGCCGATCCGGCCCTGCGGTCCGCACTGGAGCGGGCCCGCGACGAGCTGACGGAACCCGCGGGACCGGTGGCGGAGCTGGCGTACGGGCTGAGACCCTACGCCGAGGCCGCCGTACGGGGGCTCCGGCTCGTCGGGGCGGCCCGCGCCACCCTGCGGCTGACCGGGCTGGAGGAGCGTGAGGGCATACGGATGGCACTGCGGCCCGGTGAACTGGAGCAGGCACTGACCACCGCGCCCGCGCTCGCGGACTTCACCTCCTGGATACGCGTGGACATGCACGACTACCGGCTCGCACCCGGACGGCTGCGGCTGCGCCGCACCCAGCAGCTGCTGAGCCGCCTCGACGGACTGCTCGACACGTACCGGGCCGGAGTCCGCACCCTGGCCGCCTCCCGCTGGGCGCTGCCGCGCCCCGGGCCCGTCCAGCCGCTGTTCCGGGTGCCGCTGCTCGTCGAGGACCGTGACGCCGCCGTCGCCGCGCTCGCCCGGCGCCGGATCACCGTCGGCTACCTCTACGACCCGCCGCTCGACACCTACGCGGGGCCGCGCTTCACCGACGCCTCGCCCTCGCCGCAGGGGGCGGCCTGGTTCGCGCGCCACGCGCTGCCCGTCGATCCCCTGCGGGCCGACACGGCGCTGGAGGTCCTCACGGAACTGGGCAGCCCTCCCGTGCGGCCGCCGGCCCGCATCGTGGCGGCACAGCCCGCCATGCGGGGCGGGACCGGTGTCTGACACGACCCGACTGCGGAAGCCGCAGCCCCAGGACTCCGTCGTTCCCGGCACACCGGAGGCGGACGCGGCGGAAGTGGCTTCGGAGGACGCCCACAGCGGCGACTCGATGTTCCGCAACGCCTACGCGCTCATGCTCTCCACCGGCGTCTCCGCGGCGCTGGGCCTCGGTTTCTGGCTCGTCTCGGCCCGCTACTACACCGAGGAGGCCGTCGGCCAGGGCTCCGCTGCCATCGCCGCGATGCGCCTGCTGGCGTCCATCACGGCGACCACGATGATCGGCGCGGTGGTGCGCTACGTGCCCCGGGCCGGGCGCGCCACCGGACCGCTGGTGTGGCGGGCGTACGCGGTCAGCTCGCTCGTGGTGTGCGTGGCCTCGGTCGTCTTCCTGCTCACCCTCGACCTGTGGGGGCCCTCGTACGCGCCGCTCGGCGGCCTCGGGCCCGGGATCTTCTTCGTGGCCGCCTGTGTCGCCTGGGCGCTGCTGACGCTTCAGGACGGGGTGCTCACCGGGCTGCGCAAGGCCTTCTGGGTGCCCGTGGGCAACGCCGTCTTCTCCATCGGCAAGCTGCTGCTGCTCGCCGTGTTCGCCACGACACTGCCCGTGCTGGGCATCTTCGTCTCCTGGGGCGCGGCCATCGCCCTGTCGGTGCTGCCGCTGGCCTGGCTGATCTTCCGCCGGCTCATCCCCCGCCAAGCCGCGGCCGACCGCGACCGCGAGCCGCCGAAGGCGCGGGAGATGGGACGGTTCCTGGCCGGCGACTCGGTGGGGTCGCTGTTCTCGCTGGCGATGATCAACCTGCTGCCGGTGATGGTCGCCGTCCGTTTCGACGCCACGCACAACGGCTTCTTCTACATCGCGTACACCGTCGGCGGCACGATGGAGTTCATGGCCATCAACATGGCCTCCTCGCTGACCGCGCACGCCTCGCACAGCCCCGAGACCCTCGCGGCGGGTGTCCGCGGGGCGCTGCGGCGGATGACCGTACTGCTCGTGCCGGTCGTGCTCTTCCTGGTGGTCTTCGCGCCGCAGATCCTCGCCCCGTTCGGTGAGGAGTACGCCACCCACGGCACGACGGTCCTGCGCCTCCTCGCGGCGGCCGCGCTCCCGCGCGTGGCGGTCGAGCTCTACATCGGCGTCCTGCGGGTCCAGGGACGTACGGGCGTGCTCGCGGCCCTCCAGGGCACGATGTGCGCCCTCGTGCTGGGCAGCGCGGCCGTGCTGCTGACGCCCGTCGGCATCGCCGGCGCGGGTTGGGCGATGCTGCTGTCGATGACGCTGATGGCCGTCGTGTCGGCGCCGGGGCTGCGGGCAGCGCTCTCGGGCGGCGACCCGAAGCCCTCCCGGTTCGCCCGGCTGCTGCGCACCCGGCGTGGCAGCGAGCAGCAGGAGTACGGGACGGAGTGGGCCCGCAGGGCCGCCGAGCGCCGTGAGCGCACCGCTCTGGAGGAGCGGGAGTACGGCGTCCGCGCGGCCTATGTGTCGAGCGGACACGACACGGCGACGCCCGCGTTCGGCTTCCCGGTGTACGTCCCCGAGCCCGCGGACGAACGGCCGACCGCCGGCGGCGGGGAGGAGGACCGGCTGACGCAGTGGCTGTGGCTGTGGCTCGGGATGGCCGCCGGGCTCTTCTGGGTGCCGCTGGCCCGCGCCGAGGACCTCGGCCGGCGCCACCTGCACGACGGCGAACTGCTCGACGCGCTGCCCCCGGTCACGCTCACCGCGGGCGTTCTGCTGGTCGTGGTGTATGTCGCCGCCGTCGCGCTCCAGCGTCCCCGGCCGGTGCTGACGGGCACGGTCCTCGTGGTGACGGTGGCCGCGCTGCACACCGCGCCCCTGCTGCTGGGCATCCGGCCGGAGCCGGCGGCCGGCTCGTGGTTCCGGGCGTACGCGGACTTCCTCGCCGACGCGGCCGGCCTGGACTCTCCCGCCGGTGTGCTGACCGCGCTGCCCGTCGTCGTCCAGCTGCTCTGCATCGGGCTCGCCGCGGCGGCCCTGCGCACGGCGGGCGCGGACGGGCGGGTCATCGCGGTCGTGGTGTGGCTGCTGGCGGTGGCCGGGTGGGCGGCGCAGGACGCCGTGGCCGGGGCCGCGCAGCCGGTGTTCGCGGCCTTCGCGGGCCTCTACGCGGCCACGGCCCTGTGGGCGGCACTGCGGCGCCGGGCGGTCAGCGGGTCGGGACCGGCTGTCTGAACCAACTGTCGAGGCCGGCCTCGCGGTAACCATCGAGCGCCGGTCCCTCGTTGACCGTGAGGTCGCACTTGCGCTCCTCGGACGTCGGCCGGTTCCAGTGGACCATCGCCTTGACCCGCGGCATCGTCCGGATGACCTCGGGGATCTCGGTGTACCAGCCGCGCTGCCGGTCGGCGTCGGCCGGATCGGGCGCGGTGGCGAACTCCGCCATCATCAGGGGCTTCTTGGCGGAGATGTTCTCCAGCAGCCAGTCGTAGGTGGGCCGTTGGCTGTCCTCGAAGGTCTTCCAGTCGGTGGTGTCGTGGCAGCCGAAGTAGTTGTACTGGTCCATGCCGATCCAGTCGACGTAGTCGTCGCCCGGATAGAGCTGCTTCATCACGTCGGCGCTGCCCAGGTAACCGGAGACCGTCCACACCCAGACGACGTTCTCGGCGCCCAGCTCCTGGAACCGCTGGTACAGATGGCGGTAGGCGGCGACGTACTCGGCGGGCGTGCCCGCGCCCTCCTTGATCCGCGCGTCGACCTCCTGGTCGAAGGAGAACAGGACCTTCTTCCCGTACGCCTTGAGACGGCGGATCTGCGGGTCGATGATCTCCTTGTCGTGCTTGCCTGAGGCGATGTTCCTCCAGCCGAGCTGGGTCTCCCTGTAGTCGGCGTGGTGCCGCTCCGTCCACACCGTGGACTCCCAGGCCAGCATGAGCATGCGCTCCCTGCCGAGCTGCTGCTCGTCCTCGGTGAGGAGTTCACCGTCGGCCTTGTTGCCCGACATGTCGTGGTACGTGTAGACGAGGTCCAGCTTGCGGCCGATCTTCTTCTCGAACGCGAGGACCGGTTCGGCGAGAGAACCGTCCTCGTCGTACGGGATGTAGGCGCCCCACCAGGCACCGCACCCCGGCACCAGCCGCTCGTCGGACGCGCAACTCCCCGTCGGGGACCCGCCGGAGGCCGCGTCGGCGGGCAGGTCCCCGCCCTTCCCGGACGTCGTGCCATCGCCCCCGCCCCAGACGGCGATCCCGGTGACGAGCAGCGCCACGACCATCAGGACGGCGGCCGTGCAGACCTGCCCGCGGCCGAGGGCGCGCCCCTTCACCGGTCACCCGTCGCGGGCTTGCGTTTCACTCGCTCGGCGGCTCCCTGAGTGGCGGCGGGCAGCGGCAGTCCGGGCAGGGCGGCGACCACGGTCGCGAACGCGGCGAGCGACACCATGAACGCCGTTCCCGAGAACGCTTCCACCAGGAACAGCGAGGTGGCGGTCAGCACGCCCAGCGACAGACTGATCGGGGCCGCCAGCGCGAACGCCTCCAGCCGGGCGCCCGACCGCAGCCGGGCGGGCTGCGGATGGAGCACGGCGAACCCCGGCCCGAAGCAGACGAAGAGCAGCGCCGGGATCCAGCGCAGCGGGGAGCCGCCGGGCAGCGCCGTCGCCGCGAGGGCCACCCAACCGGAGAGGGCCACCGCCAACCTGAGCCGGTGCTCTCCCACCTTCATCGGACGGTCCCCCCGCTCCCTGTCCCGGGGCCCTGCGGCCGGTACTCCAGGACGACGCCGTACGGATGCTCCTCCACGACCCTGAACAACGGTGATGCCTCCAGGCGCGAGCGCAGTGTGGCGAAGCCGCCGGCCGGGAGCAGTCCCTCGCCGGCGCTGTAGATGTCCTGCGTCCGGGTGAGCAGGACGAAGGCCTCGGTGCCGCGGGGGATGCCCGCGGCCAGATAGCCAGCCGGATCCTTGAGCATCTTCTCGTTCTCCGGCAGTTCCTGCTCGGCGAAGAACCAGTGCTCGACCTGGTCGTAGCGGTGCAGCGCCTGCGGGAACGAGCCGGTGGTGGCGAGCAGCAGCGCGCCCTCGGGAGCCCGGTCGATGGCACGGGTGACCATCGCCGTCTCGGCGGGCGGCGTGTAGTACATCTTCTCCTTGCCGTAGTACGACGGCAGGAATCCCACGACCAGCGCCACCAGCACCACCGGGAGCGCCACCGCCGTGACCCGGCGGCGGATCGGATGGACCCGCGTGGCCGGTCCGCGCAGGCCGGCGACGGGCGGGACGAGCGCGGCGGCCGCGAAGAAGGCCGCGCCCGGGAGCCCGAAGAGGTAGACGCGGAACAGCATTTCGCCGCCGTAGTCGTTGACGGCGAACAGCGGCACGGGAGCGGCCGACACCAGCAGCAGCGGCAGGGCGCTGCGGGTCAGCCTGCGCCGCGTCAGCACCGCGACGCCCGCGAGCGCGGCCACCGCCAGCACCATCAGCACATTGGCGAGCCCCGCCAGCTCCGGCCCAGGACCGGTGAGCTCACCGGCGTACCCCGCGCGGGAGTTCTGCATCAGCTCGCCGAGCGAGTCGCGCAGGGTGCGCAGGGTCTCCAGGAACAGTGGCCGTCCCATCGTCAGGTCCCAGACCAGCATGAGCAGTCCGGCGACGGCCAGCAGCCCCCAGTTGCGGTAGCGACGGGTGAGCGTGAGGGCGAGCAGCGAGGCGCACAGCATCACCGGTGTGAGCTGGTGCGAGGCGTTGATGGCGACGATGAGCGGGGCGAGGATCGCGATGCAGACGGCCCGCTGGCGTACGCCGGTGGGCGGCGGCACCGGGGCCGCCACCGGATCCAGACAGGTGCGGTCGCGCAGCCTGCCCGCCGATCCGGGCCGCACGAAGTGGCGGAGCACCACGGCCAGCACGGTCAGATGCAGCAGGAACGCGAAGCCCTGCGGGGCCAGATAGTCCTGCCCGACCCAGTTGGCCACCTGGAAGATCCAGACGGCGGTCCACACCAGCCGCCAGTCCTCGGTGAAGGTGCGGTAGATCAGGATCAGTACGGGCATGACCAGCAGGCCGAGCACGATCGGCGCCCAGTTGAGATAGGCGGCCGCGCTCTCCACCCCGAAGACCCGGACCAGGGCGGCGTTGAGGGAGAAGAAGCCCGGCCACTGGTCGTACGCGGACATGTTGCCGGACAGGGCGGCGCCCGGCCGCAGTTCACCGTTCGCCAGCAGCTGGTTGACGACCGCGTCGTGCTTGGAAGCCCAGGGGTAGCGCACCGAGTCGTACAGCAGGGCGGGCGCGGCCTTGAGGGCGAAGAGCAGCGCGACACAGTAGGCGGCGGGCCACCAGGGTGCGGTTCCGGCGCGGCGCAGACTGAACAGGAAGCCGCAGGTCAGCACCAGCAGCGACAGATGGAAGGCGACGGGCAGCCGGTCGAGCAGGCCGTAGTCGCCCATCGTGCGGAACCCGATGCGCGGCAGCGCGAACAGCCACAGACAGATGCCGGTCAGCAGCGGCAGCCAGGTGAACAGGAGATCCGGCCGGAGCAGATCCGGAGGCGTCCTGGTGGTGGTCCGGACCGCGTCGGCGGGCGAAGGCCCCTCTGCCGTCTCCACGGCGGGCGACGGCACGCTGCGCCCTGTGAGCGGTGCAGGCATGCGTAGGCGCACAGTGCGACTCCCCCCACGAATGTGGTCGCGGCCGTCACGCCGCTTGTCCCTTCGGCGAAGTATAGAAAGAGATTTCGCGTTTGCGTGGCTCTCCCGGATTCTTGTCCGCCGCTTCCGCCGCCGGTCCGCCGCCGGTCCGCGAATCAACCCCGCCGCTCGCCGGGGCGGGTCCGTGGACGCGTCCGCGGCTACCCCGCGAAGACCGGCCCCCTGACCGCCGCGCGGGCACGGCGGTAGAGCCGCCAGCCCACCGTCCTGAAAGAGTCGGGGAAGGGGGCGACGGGTGCGCCGCGGCCCTCCATCCACTCCTCGACGTCGGCCGTGGTGTGGGTCCGGCGCAGTATCAGCCGGGAGATGCGGTATGCCTCGTCGGTCTCGGAGCTCAGCGCGTGCCGGACGGCCACCGCCGAGGCGTAGCCCTCGCGCAGCGCCGCCCGGCGCACCGCCCGGCTGTTGTAGCCGTGCGGATAGGCGAGATGGGTCACCTCGTGGCCGAGGACGTCCTCCAGCACCCGTCGGGGCTCGCGCAGTTCGCGCCGCAGCTCCGACCGCGACAGCGTGTCCAGCTGCGGGTGGGTGACCGTGTGGGCGCCCACTTCCATGCCGTGCCGCACCAGCAGCGGCACCTGCGCGAGCGTCATCATCGGCGCGGGCGGCAGCAGCGAGTGCCGGCCCGGGGTGATGGCCCCGGTGGTGAGGTACGCGGTGGAGGGCAGCGACCGGGCGGCGAGTGCCTCGGCGGTCGGGCCCGGCAGATCGGCGAAGCCGTCGTCGAAGGTGAGGACGACAGGCCGGTCGGGCAGCGGCCCGCCACCCGCGAGAGCGCGGACCAGCGTCCCGATGGTGACCGGCGTGCGGCCGCTCGCCACGACAGCGTCGAGCTGCGCCTCGAAGTCCTTCGGGGTGACGGTGAACTCCGCGATCCAGTCCGGCGGCTCGTCCATCACGGCGTGGTAGAGCAGTACGGGAATGCGTGGCATCGTCGCGCCACCGCCTTTCATCGGTTCTCGCGGTCCCACGGCAGCGGTACGCCACGGACCCGGCGGCGCGCCCTGGCGTAGCCGAGGGGACCCGCCAGCATGCCGCGGCGCTCCAGCCGCGAGAGATGGCGTGGCCAGGGGTGGTCCTGGGTGCCGTGCGCCCCCGGCACGACGGCGCCGCCGGAGTCGCGGTGCGCGGTGATGGTGCGGGCGTGGACAAGGCCGCGGGGAAGTTTCCGCAGCAGTGCGGGCAGCAGCGCGGGGCGCCGCACCAGCAGGGCGGTGAGATACGCGGTGAGCCCGGCCCCGTATCCGTACGCCTGGTTCGTCAGGTCCCGCCAGGTCTCCCGGTGGTGGTGCCAGACCAGGGCCTCGGGGGTGTAGCGCAGCCGGTGGCCGGCGGCGAGGACGCTCACGAAGGCGTAGAGGTCGTCGCCTCCCCGGGCGGGGGTGCCGGTGCCGGTCGCCGGGTCGAAGCCACCGATCGCGCGCAGTGCCGCCGCCCGGAAGGCCATGTTGGCGCCGGAGCCGAAGCTGCCCGCGGTGAACGGGAACAGCGGTTCGTCCGCGGGCGGGTCGGCCGGGTCGTAGGTCCGGGGCGCGAAGCCCTTGGCGAAGCCGCCGTGGCTCTCCAGCAGGATCTGCGCGGGGGTGCCGAGCTTCGCGGGCAGGATCAGGCCGGTCGTGCAGCCGAGGCCGGGGTCGGCCGCGAAGGGCGCGGTGAGGGCGGAGAGCCACCGCCGGTCGGCGACGACGTCGTCGTCGGTGAAGGCGATGACCTCGCCCCCGGCGACCGCGACACCCCGGTTGTGGGCGATCGCGAGACCGGGCACGGTCTCGCGGGCGTAGCGGACGCGGTCGGCGTACTTGTGCTCGACGAGGTCCTGGGTGGCGCCGGTGACGGGTGCGTTGTCCACGACGAGGATCTCGAAGTCGGGGTGGTCCTGCGCGAGCAGCGAGTCGAGCGCGCGGGCGAGCTGGTCGGCTCGCTCGCGGGTCGCGACGACGACACTGACCCGCGGTGGCGGACCGTCCGCCGGGCCCGCGGTGCGCTCGTCCCCGGCCGGGCGGATCCCCTTCAGGTGCGCGCGGGCGGCCGCCGCCACCGTTGTCGCGGGGTCCTCGCCCGGCGGGACGTGGCAGACGATCGTGGCGGCGGGCCGGCCGCGCAGCCGGACCAGGGCGTACATGTCCCCCTCGGTTGCGGGCTCGGCCGCGTCCAGGGCGGGGCCGAAACTCAGCACGGCGCCCCCGGGGCCGTCCAGGTCCAGTTCGGTGACCTGGATCGGCGGCAACTGCGGTACGTGGGTGTCCATCGTTCTTCCCTGCTTCCGAGTGCTCCCGATGTCAGTGGCCGCGCAGCCGGGCCAGCCGGTTCAGCGCCGACCGGCCGTATCCGGCGAGCCTGGGCCTGCCGCGGACGAAGCTGTGGGCGCGGCGGCCGGGTTCGCGGCTGATGCGGTACAGCGCGGCCCGCGGCCCGGGGCGGACGGACGAACCTTCCTGGACCAGCAGTTCGCAGGTGCGCAGCGCGTCCTTGTACTCCGCGTCGCCGCGGCCGAGGTCGAGCATCCCTATACCCTCCGCCGCCGCCGACTCGGCCATCCGCAGATGCAGGATCAGCCCCGGTGAGTACTTGGCGAACTCCGGGTCGTACGCCGGGAACCAGCAGGACAGCACGGTCCTCGACCGCAGGCCGAAGTGCGCGGCGACCGGCCGGTCCGCGGCGTAGAGCACGGAGAGCACACCGGAGCAGCCGGGCGCCCGTGTCCCGTGGAGGTCGCGCACCAGCGAGCTGATCCAGTCCTTGGCGAACCGGTCGCGGCGGCCCGTTCTGCGGTACTGAGCGGACTTCCACTCCATGAGCCGGCGCAGCGCGGCCGGATCACGCTCGTCGAAGACGAAGCGCACCCGGCCCGCCTGCCGGCCGAGCCTGCGCTCCTTGGCCAGGGTGGTCTTGAGGAACTTGGGCGACCGGGCCCGCAGCTCCTCCTCGTACGCCTCGTATCCCGTCCCGACGTCGATGACCGGCGAGGCGAACTCCTCCGCGGCGCCGGGCGAGAACAGCGGCTGACCCGCTTCGAGGTTGTCGAACTCCCAGGCGGACAGCCGGCAGGCCCGCAGCAGCTCGCGGGCCGTGATCTCCAGGCCGGGGCGCAGGATCGCGCCCTGGCAGTCGGACACGCCCAGTCCGATCGCCCGGCCGTGGCCGAGCGGACCGCGCTCGTGGGGGAAGAACCCGGCGGGCTCCCCGTCCTCGCGCAGTACGGCCACTCCGGCATCCGGCCGCACCCGGCCGACGGCCAGGGTGAACTCCGGCTCCATGAAGGGGTTGGCGGGCATGCCGGTCTTGGCACGCAGCTCACGCCAGGCCTCCGTCTCCCCCTCCGCCAGCTCCTCGGGCTTCACGACATGAATGCGTACACCGCTCAACTCGACCCCCCGGCCGCTCCCCTGGAACTTCCCCGGACAGGACGCTACCGGTCGAAATGCGCCCAGGACAGGGAGCATCACCCATCTTGTGACGGAGTTGTACAGGTTCCCGGCCGTGAGGTTATGTGCGGTGTTCGAGTGACGGGCGGGCTTGTGCACCAATGTGGCGAGAGTTGGCCAACTGTCCTTCGAATGAGACCGGTTGATCGTAGGATCTGACTGCTCCCGACCCCCCTAGGGAGCTTTGTGTGTCCTGGAAGGGCTCAGCTCCGTGATCGTGATCAACGTCGTGGTCTGCAAGGACGCCGATTCGAGGTCGTCGTGGTGAGCCGGGCCGGCGCCGGACCGGGGGTGTGGTGGCCCGTCGCGTTGATCGTCGCCGCCGCCGGGGCGGCGCTCACCGGCCGGGCCGCGGCCGACGCCGAGTGGCGGCAGATCCTGGCCGGCGGCTGCGCCGCCGTCGCGGTGCTGGTGATCGCCTGGGCCGTGATGCTGTCACGGCAGCTGGCGCTGGAGCGGGCGGGCCGCGACCTGGACCGGCGCACCGCCGCCGCCCGCGGCGCCGAGATCGCCCACCTCGCGGCGGTCCGGCTGCCCGCGATCACCGACCGGCTGCGCACGGGCCGGCGGCTGGACACCGTGCCGGGCCCGCTCGCACCCGCCGCCCACACCGGCGAGGAGTTCGCCCGTGCCCTGACGGCCGTGGTCGACGCGCTCGGCTCGGACGACGCCGTACGCCGCGAACGGGCGCTGCGCGACTCCGTCCAGGCGGCCTTCGAGTCGGTCGCCCGCAACATGCACGCCATGGCCACCGTCCAGCAGCAGGTGCTCGACCGCGTCGAGCAGACCATCGACGACCCGCGGCTGATGGCCGAGGTCATGAAGGCCGACCACGCGGCGGCCCAGATGACCCGCAAGGCGCAGACCCTGCTGGTGATGTGCGGCATCTGGCCGGCTCGGCGCGAGACCCGGCCGGTCTCGCTCTACGACTGCGTACGCGGCGCACAGTCCCGGATCGTGGAGTTCGGCCGGATCGACGTGCACGGCGGCCAGACGCTCTACGTCGTGCCGCCCGCGGTCGAGGGCCTGATGCACGCGATCGCCGAACTCCTGGAGAACGCCACGGTGTTCTCCCCCTCCCGCACCCAGGTCGTCGTCACCGTCCGCGAGGTGGGCGCCGGAGCGGTGGTGGAGATCGACGACGCGGGGCTCGGCATGCCGCCGGACGTGCTCCACCAGGCCCAGGCCCGGCTGCGCGAGGAGATGGACCTGGCGAACCTCGGCGCGGTGCCGCGCCTCGGACTCGCCTGCGTCGGGCGCTGGAGCCGGGAGCTCGGATTCAAGGTGGAACTGACGGGAGCGTCCGCGTACGGCGGCACCCGTGCGGTGACCTTCGTGCCGTACCGGCTGCTGACCGAGCCGCTGTCGCACTTCTCCCACCCCGCCGACCGCGGCACCGTCTCCGCGTCCCGCGCCGACCGGGCCGGCACCCACACGTCGCCGAACGGCACCGCTCAGCAGGCAGCCCTCCCCGGGCATGCCGCTCCGGGGGCGCTGCCCCGCCGGCGCAGCCGCCGGGGCGCCGCCGTGGAGGCCGCCGCCCAACAGGCCCTCCAGGCACCGCCGCCGGCACCGTCCGCACCCGAGGGTCCCGCCTGGACCCCGGAGGCCGCTCGGGCGTCGATCGCCAGTGTGGTCTCCGGTTCGCGCCGCGGGCGCGCGGCCGTGGACGACACCGCAACCGACCCGTACGACCCAAGCGATGGAGGCCGGCCGTGACCGGGACCATAACCAGACTTCCCGACCTGGGCTGGATGCTGCGACCGCTCACCGAGATCCCGGGCGTCCGGCACGCGGTGGTGGTGTCCGAGGACGGGCTGCGCCTCGGGCACGCCTCTGCGGAGAACCTCTCGGGGCCCGTCGCCTCGCTCAGCGTGGGTGAGGCCGAGGCGCTCTCCGCGGCCTGCGCGGCGATGACGATGACCGGACGCTCCACCGCCGCGCTGCTGTTCGGCGGCGGCGCCGGCGTCCGCCAGCTGATGCTGGAGTCCGAGCACGGCTTCGTGCTCTTCACCCACGCGGGAGTGGGCACGCACCTGGGCGTGGCCACCGACCCGAGTGCCGATGTCGGACTGGTCGCGCAGCAGATGCAGTTGCTGGTCGCGAAGATCGGCGCCCACCTGGCCAGCCAGCCGCGGGACCCGGTGACCGATTCGTCATGACCGGCCGCCCGGAGGAACGGACCACATCGGCGGTACGCCCGTATGTGATCACAGGGGGACGTTCGGACAGCGGCGGTGAGTCGCTGTCCTGGGAGACCCTCGTGATGGCCACGGACGCCGCCTTTCCCGCGTCCCTCCAGCCGGAGCACCACATGATCCTGACCCAGTGCCAGGGGCTGCTGTCGGTCGCCGAGGTGGCGGCCCACATCGGCCAGCCGCCCTCGGTCGTCCAGGTACTGCTGTCCGATCTCGTCGAGTGGGGACTGATCGTGGTCCGCCCGCCCGTCCCGCCGGCCGAACGCACCGATGTGACCATGCTCAGAAAGGTCCTCCATGGCCTCGAAAGCCGCCTCTGACGCCCCGGACCGGGCGCCGGGCGCCGCAGCGGGACGCCCGGCCCCGTCCCCGGTCGCACAGCCGGGCAAGTACGTCACCCCCAGCGTCGCGGGCGCCGCGAAGATCCTTGTCGTCGGACCGCTGGGGGTCGGCAAGACGACGCTCATCGGCACCGTCTCGGAGATCGCGCCGCTGTCGACCGAGGCGATGATGACGCGGGCGGGGGCCCGCGTCGACACAAACGTCCACAGCGGCAAGACGACCACGACCGTCGCCCTGGACTTCGGCCGCATGACGATCGACGGCGATCTGGTGCTCTATCTGTTCGGCACCCCGGGCCAGCCGCGCTTCCTGCCCGCGTGGCGGGACCTCGCCAAGGGCTCGCTCGGCGCGCTGGCCCTGGTCGACACCCGTGATCTGGAGGCCTCCTTCGACGCCCTGGGCAATCTGGAGGACCTCGAGCTGCCGTTCGCCGTCGCCGTCAATCTCTTCCCGGAAAGCCCGCAGCACGACGAGAAGGAGCTGCGGGCGGCCCTCGACCTGCTCCCCGAGACCCCCCTGGTCACCTGTGACGCCCGGGACGCCCGCTCGTCGGTCGGAGCGCTGATCGCTCTGGTCAGCCACCTCATCAACGCCGCCACGGAGTCGTCATGACCCTTCCGCCCCCGCCCACCGGCACCTCCCGTCCGCCGGCCGGTGGGCGCTGCCCGGTGGCCACCCCGCTGTACGGCCCGGACCTCGACGGCGACACCATGCCCGCCTTCTACGAGAAGCTGCGCCGCGAACACGGCCCGGTGGCGCCGGTGACCATCGCGCCCGGCATGCAGGCCTGGCTGGTGCTCGGCCACCGCGAACTGCTCCGCCTCACACGCGAGGAGCAGGACTTCTCGCACGACCCGCGCCGCTGGACCCTGCTGCGCGAGGGCCGGGTCCCGCTCGACTCGCCGATCATGCCGATGGTCGGCTGGCGGCCCGCGCTGCTGTTCACCGACGGGCAGCAGCACCGCCGGATGCGTTCCGCCGTCTCCCACGCACTGGCCTGCATCAACGGGCACGAACTGCGCCGCAGCGTACGGGCCACCGCCGAGCGGCTGATCGCCTCCTTCGCCGACCGCCACGAGGCGGACCTGGTGCCGCACTACGCGCGCAAGCTGCCGCTCCAGGTCATCACCGGCCTCCTCGGCCTGGACGAACGGACGGGCCAGCAGCTGGTGCAGGCGATCGCCGGGATGGTCGCCGCCAACGCGGACTCCGTCAACGCCGCGCAGCGCATGAACACGATCCTCCAGTGCCTCATCGAGGAGAAGCGGCGCAGGCCCGGCAACGACGTCACCTCGTCTCTGCTGCACCACCCGGCACGGCTCACCGACGAGGAGGTGCTGCACAACCTCGTGGTGATGTTCGTGGCCGGCAACCAGACCACCGTCAACTGGATCGCGACCACGCTGCGCATCCTGCTGTGCGACCCGGCCTTCCGCTCCTCGCTCACCGGCGGGCATCTGAGCGTCGACGACGCACTCGACCTGGTGCTGTGGCGCTACCCGCCGACGCAGAACTTCCCGGCCCGGTACGCCACCCGGGACCTGGAGTTCGGCGGCCGGCAGATCCGCACGGGCGACATGCTCGTGCTCGGCCTCGCGGGAGCCAACCAGGATCCCGAGGTCCTGCCGCCCGACGGCGTCCCGGTGACCGGCAACCGCTCGCACCTGGCGTTCGGCGCGGGTCCGCACACCTGCCCGGCGCAGGACCCGGCCCGGCTGATCACCCGTACCGCCGTGGACACCATCCGGCACCGGCTGCCCGATCTGGAGCTGGCCGTACCGGAGTCGGACCTGGGATGGATCAAGTCGCCCTGGAGCAAGGGGCTGGCGGCGCTGCCGGTGCGGTTCACCGAGCCGCAGCTGCCGCAGGCCGCGCCGTCCCCCGCCGCAGAGCAGCAGGCCTTCTCGCAGACCTTCCCGCAGTCAGGAGAGCCCCGTTGAACACCTCCCCCAGCACGCCGCACCGCATGGACCCGGCCGGTGGCTGCCCGCACGCGGCCAATGCCCGGCTGCTCGCCGAGAACGCGGTGGCCGAGGTCGTCCTGCCCGGTGACGTCCCGGCCATGGCCGTCCTGGGGCACGAGGCGCTCAAGGATTTCCTCGCCCGGCCCGACGTCGCCAAGGGGGCCGCACACTTCGCCGCGCTCCAGGCCGGTGAGATACCCGACGGCTGGCCGCTGAAGACGTTCGCCACCGTGCAGGGGATGACCACCGCCGACGGTGACGACCACCGCCGGCTGCGATCGCTGGTGAGCAAGGCGTTCACCGCCCGACGGGTGGAGGCGCTGCGGCCGCGGATCGCCGCGGTGACCGCCGAGCTGCTCGACGGACTCGCCGCCGCGGCCGCGGCGGGCGGCGGAGTCGCCGACCTGCGCACCCACTTCGCGCTGCCGCTGCCGATGGGTGTGATCTGCGAACTCCTCGGGGTGGACGCCGAGCACCAGGACCGGCTGCACCACCTGTCCAACCAGGTGGTGAGCACCTCCATCGGTCCCGAGGAGGCGATGGCCGCCAACCGCGAGATGGTGGAACTCCTCGCCACCGTGGCCGCGACCCGGATGCAGGACCCCGGCACCGATCTCACCAGCGCGCTGATCGCGGCCCGCGAGGAGGACGGCGACCGGCTCAGCCGGCAGGAGCTGATCGGCACCCTGCTGCTGATGATCATCGCGGGTCACGAGACCACGCTGAACCTGATCACCAACGCCGTGCGTGCCCTGTGCACCCACCGCGACCAGCTGGAGCTGGCGCAGTCCGGCAAGGCCGGGTGGGCGGACGTGGTGGAGGAGACGCTGCGCTGGGACAGCCCGGTCAGCTTCTTCCCGTTCCGCTATCCCACCCGCGACATCACGCTGGACGGGACCGTGATCCCCGAGGGCACGCCGGTGCTGGCCGGTTACTCGGCGGCAGGCCGGGACACGGCCGCGCACGGGCCGGACGCGGACCGCTTCGACATCACCCGCACCGCCGCGACCCGGCATCTCTCGCTCGGCCACGGCGCGCACTACTGCCTGGGCGCGCCGCTGGCCCGGATGGAGGCGACGATCGCGCTGGAGCAGCTGTTCACGCGCTTCCCGCGGCTGGACCTCGCGGTGCCCGACGACGAACTGCCGCGCCATGCAAGCTTCGTGGGCAACAGCGTGCAGAAGCTGCCGGTGCGGCCGGGGGCCTGAGAGACGGCGGGCCGGGGTCCGGTTCCAGCAGATACGGCAGCCGGGTATCCCCGTGCTCCGGCTCAGCGGAGTCCCGCGCCCCCGCTCAGCCCAGCCCCGCCCCCGGTCAGCGCAACCCCGTGCCCCCGCTCAGCGCAGCGCCGCGTCCACTGCGGCCTGCGCGTGCAGCCGGGTCGTCGGGAACACCGGCACCGGGCTGTCCCCGGCCCCGATCAGCAGCTCGATCTCGGTGCAGCCGAGGATGACCCCCTCCGCGCCCTCCGCGACCAGCGCGGCGATGACCTCCTGGTACGCGGTGCGGGACTCCTCGCGTACGACACCGAGGCAGAGTTCCTCGTAGATCACCCGGTGCACCAGGGCGCGCCCCGCGGCGTCCGGGACGACGACGTCGAGCCCGTGCTCCGCCAGCCTGTCGCGGTAGAAGGCCTGCTCCATCGTGAAGGCGGTGCCGAGCAGCCCGACCCGGCCGAGGCCCGCGGCCCGTACGGCGTCCGCGGTCGCGTCTCCCAGGTGCAGCAGCGGGACGGAAACGGCCGCCTCGACCTGCCCTGCGACCTTGTGCATGGTGTTGGTGCAGATCAGCAGGAGTTCGGCGCCCCCGGCCTCCAGCCCCTTCGCGGCCCCGGCGAGGATCTCCCCCGCCCGCTCCCACTCCCCCGCCGCCTGCAGTTCCTCGATGTCGGCGAAGTCGACGGAGTGCAGCACGCACCGGGCGGAGTGCAGTCCGCCGAGCCTCTCGCGTACGAACTCGTTGAGAAGCCGGTAGTACTCCGCGCTGGATTCCCAGCTCATGCCGCCGATCAGCCCGATGGTCCTCATGACTTCACTGTGCCGGACCGGTGGGCGGCGGGGCGAGCTGCGGCCCCCGGCGGGGGTGACCGACACTGGAGGGCATGTCTGAGGTCATCGCCGTCACCGGAGCCGGCGGCCGCATCGGCGGCCGTGTCGCACGTCGTCTCGCCGAACAGGGTGCCGCCGTGCGGCTGTTGGGACGGGACCCGGCGCGGCTGCCCCGGATCGCGGGGTCCTCTCTCGCGCCGGGTGCCCCGTACGGGGACGCCGAGGCGATGCGCGGGGCCTGCGAGGGCACGGGAACCCTCTTCCTCGTCTCCGCGCACGAGGCGCGGGACCGGGTGCGGCAGCACACCACCGCCGTCGACGCGGCCGTCGCGGCCGGGGTCGGGCGGATCGTGTACGTGTCCTTCCTCGGCGCCTCGCCGGACGCCACGTTCACCTTCGCCCGCGACCACTGGCACACCGAGCAGCACATCCGGGCCTCGGGCGTGCGGTACACCTTCCTGCGCGACAGCTTCTATCTGCTCGCACTGGCGTCGATGGCCGGGGCGGACGGGGTGATCCGCGGGCCGGCGGGCGAGGGGCGGGTCTCGGCGGTCGCCCACGACGACATCGCGGACTCGGCGGTGAGCGTGCTGCTCGGGGAGGGCCACGACGGCCGGACGTACGACATCACCGGACCGGCGGCCCTCTCCCTGACCGAGGTGGCCGCCGAGCTGAGCCGTGTCACCGGCCGCACGGTCCGCTACGAGAACGAGACCCGGCAGGAGGCCTACGCCTCACGTGCCGGACACGGCGCCGAGGACTGGGCGGTGACCGGCTGGGTCACCTCTTACGAGGCGATCGCCAACGGGGAGATGGCCGAGGTCTCCGACGCGGTGCCGCGGCTGACCGGACGTCCCGCGCAGAGTCTCGCCCGCTACCTGGACGAGAACCCGGACGCCTACCGGCACCTGACTCCCTGACGCCATACGTCGCTCACCAGGGGGACGCCGGGGCGGTAGGCGAGATGGACATGACTCGGCGCGTCGAGCAGCGCGATGTCCGCGCGGGCGCCGGGCGCGATCCGGCCGATGTCGGTACGGCGCAGTGCGGCGGCGCCGCCCGCGGTCGCCGACCAGATCGCCTCGTCCGGGGTCATCCCCATGTCGCGTACGGCGAGGGCGATGCAGAACGGCATCGACGAGGTGAACGACGAGCCGGGGTTGCAGTCCGTCGACAGCGCCACGGTGGCTCCCGCGTCGAGCAGCCGGCGGGCGTCGGGCCACACCGCCCGGGTCGAGAACTCCGCGCCCGGCAGCAGCGTGGCGACCGTGCTGCCGCTCGCGAGCGCGTCGACGTCCGCGTCCGTGAGATGGGTGCAGTGGTCGGCGCTGGCCGCGTCGAGTTCGACGGCGAGCTGGACCCCGGGGCCGAAGCTGAGCTGGTTGGCGTGCACGCGGGGGACGAGACCCTTCGCCCGGCCCGCGGTGAGGATCGCGCGCGCCTGGTCGCCGTCGAACGCGCCCTTCTCGCAGAAGACGTCGATCCATCGGGCGTGGGGCGCACAGGCGTCGAGCATCTCGCCGGTGACCAGGTCGACGTAACCGGCGGGGTCATCGGCGTAGTCGGGCGGGACGATGTGCGCGCCGAGGTAGGTGACCTCCTCCGTGTGCTGCGCGGCGATGCGCAGGGCGCGGGCCTCGTCGTGGGTGGTGAGGCCGTAGCCGGACTTGGTCTCGAAGGTGGTCGTGCCCTGCCGCAGCGCCTCGTCGAGATAGCGGGTGAGATTCGCTTCGAGAGCGGCGTCGCTCGCGGCGCGGGTGGCGGCCACGGTGGTGCGGATGCCGCCGGCGGAGTAGGCGCGGCCGGACATGCGGGCATGGAACTCCGCGGTGCGGTCGCCGCCGAAGACGAGGTGGGAGTGGGAGTCGACGAACCCGGGGATCACGGCGCGTCCGCCGGCGTCGAAGGCCTCGTCGGCGGCGGGGGCGTCCGCGGCGGCTCCGACCCAGGCGACGCGGTCGCCGTCGATGACGACGGCGGCGTCGAGGACGAGGCCGAGGGGGCCGGCGTCGCCCTGGGCGGGGTCGTTGGTGACGAGGCTGCCGATGTTGGTGACGAGCGTGCTCATGGGTTCCTCTCGGGTCGTTCCGTACGGGGCCCATCCGCGCCCCGCGCCTGCGGCGCCGCCGTACGCGCTGGGGTTCCGGGCCTCAGGTCCTCAGCGCGGTGATCGCTTCCGCCAGGGCCGATGCCACGTCCGGAACCAGTGTGTGGGTGCCGGAGCGCACGACATGGCGGCCCGCGACCACCGTGTCACGCACGTCCGCCGAGGTCGCGGCGAACACCGCCGTCTCCGCCGCCAGCCGCGCCACCGGGCCCGCCGTGCGGACCGAGTCCAGTGCCACGGTCGTGAAGTCGGCGATTGCGCCGGTCTCGAGGCGCCCCGCCTCCTCCCAGCCCAGTGCCGCGTGCCCGTCACCGGTGGCGGCCCGCAGCAGCGCCGCGGCCGTCCAGTGGCCCCGGGTCCGGGTCCGCAGACGTTCGTTCAGCTCCATCGCCCGCGCCTCCTCCAGCAGGTCGATCACCGCGTGGCTGTCGCTGCCGAGCGAGAGCGGTGATCCGGCGCGCTGGAGGGCGGCGGCCGGGCCGATGCCGTCGGCGAGGTCGCGTTCGGTGGTCGGGCACATGCAGGTGCCCGTGCCGGTGGAGCCGATGAGCGCGATGTCCTCGTCCGTCAGGTGGGTGTTGTGCACGCCCGTCGTCCGGGGACCGAGCACTCCGTGGTCGGCGAGCAGCCGCGTCGGGGTGACGCCGTGCGCCGCGCGGCAGGCGTCGTTCTCGGCCGTCTGCTCGGAGAGATGGACGTGCAGCGGGGCCCGCCGGGCGGATGCCCAGGCGGCGACGGTCTCGAGCTGCGCCGCCGGAACCGCCCGTACGGAGTGGACGGCCGCGCCGATCCGCACCCGGTCGCTGTCCTTGAGCAGCGCGGCACGCTCCGCCCAGGCATCCGCGGTCCCGTCCGAGAAGCGGAGCTGGTGGGCGTCGGGCGCCTTGCCGAAGCCGGACGACAGATAGGCCGTGTCGAGCAGCGTGATGCGGATACCCGCGTCCGCGGCCGCCGCGATCAGGGCCTCGCCCATGGCGTTGGGGTCTGCGTACGGCACCCCACCGGGCCCGTGGTGCAGATAGTGGAACTCGCCCACCGCCGTGATCCCGGCCAGCGCCATCTCCGCGTACACGGCCCGCGCCAGGGCGTGGTACGTCTCCGGGGTCAACCGGGACGACACCTGGTACATCACCTCGCGCCAGGTCCAGAACGTGCCGGAGCCGACCTGGACGGTGCCGCGCAACGCCCGGTGGAAGGCGTGCGAGTGCGCGTTGGCGAGGCCCGGCAGGGTCAGCCCGGGCAGCGCGACGGCGCCGGGCTCCGGTGCCCCGACACCGATGCGGACGGCCACGATCCGGCCGTCCCGCACGTCCAGTGCCACACCCGGCTCGACATAGCTGTCCAGCCAGGCGTGTTCGGCCCAGTACGTCGTCAGCGGCACGCGAGACCCTCCAGTACGTCGGCGAGCGCCAGCACCCCGGCCACGCAGTCGTCCTCGGCCGCGAACTCGGCCGGGGAGTGCGAGACGCCCGTGGGGTTCCGTACGAACAGCATGGCGGTCGGGACCGAGCCGGAGAGGATTCCGGCGTCGTGTCCCGCGCCCGTACCGAGGACGGGCACCCGTCCGCCGAGGATCCGGTTCAGCTCGTCGCGCAGGGCGTGCTCGAACTCGACGACCGGTGTGAAGGACTCGCGTACGACGGTGAGGTCGACGCCGTCGCGCCGGGCGCGCTCCTTGGCGGCCTGCTCGACGGCGGCGACGACGGTGTCGAGGGTGGCCTGGTCGGCGGCGCGCGAGTCCAGCCAGCCGCGCACCAGTGACGGGATGGCGTTGACGCCGTTCGGCTCGACGGAGATCTTGCCGAAGGTGGCGACCGCGCCGGCGAGTTCCGCCTCGCGGCGGGCGGCGAGCACGGTCTCCGCGTACGTCAGCATCGGGTCGCGGCGGTCCACGAGGCGGGTGGTGCCGGCGTGGTTCGCCTCGCCGTGGAAGTCGAACCGCCAGCGGCCGTGCGGCCAGATGGCGGAGGCGATGCCCACGGCGTCGCCGGACAGGTCGAGCGCGCGGCCCTGCTCGACGTGCAGCTCCACGAACGCCCCGATCCGGGCGAGGCGCTCCGGGTCGGGCCCGATCGTCCCGGGGTCGTAGCCCGCCGCCTCCATGGCCTCGGGCAGCGAGACACCGTCGCCGTCCCGGAGCTCGTAGGCCTTCTCCCTGGTCAGCTGTCCGGCGCTGAGCCGGGAGCCGACACAGGCGAGGCCGAAGCGGGCGCCCTCCTCGTCACCGAAGTTGGTGACGGCCACCGGCCTGGTGAACTCCGCTCCCCTGCGGCGGAGTTCATCGAGCGCGGCGAAGGAGGACACCACACCGAGGGGGCCGTCGAAGGCGCCGCCGTCGGGGACGGAGTCGAGGTGCGAGCCCGTCACGACGGCATTCCCCGCCTCGGGGTCGCCGTGCCAGGCCCACTGGTTGCCGTTGCGGTCGGTCTCGTAGGCGAGGCCGCGGGCCTCGGCCTGCTCCTGGAACCAGGTCCGGCAGTCGGCGTCGGCCCCCGTCCACGCGTGGCGACGGTACCCCTTGGTCTCCGCGTGCCTCCCCACGGTGGCGAGCTCGGCCCACATCGAGTGGAACGAGTCACCGCCCTCGCTCACGACTCCTCCCGCATCGGGACGCGGACGCCCTTGTCGTCGGCGACGGACTCGGCGATGTCGTAGCCGGCGTCGACGTGCCGGATGACGCCCATGCCCGGGTCGTTCGTCAGCACGCGGCGGATCTTCTCGCCGGCGAGCGCGGTGCCGTCGGCCACCGAGACCTGGCCGGCGTGGATGGAGCGGCCCATGCCGACCCCGCCGCCGTGGTGGATGGAGACCCAGGACGCACCGGAGGCGACGTTGACCATCGCGTTCAGCAGCGGCCAGTCCGCGATGGCGTCCGAGCCGTCGAGCATGGCCTCGGTCTCGCGGTACGGGGACGCCACCGAACCGCAGTCCAGGTGGTCGCGGCCGATCGCGAGGGGGGCGGCCAGCTCGCCGCTCGCCACCATGTCGTTGAACCGCTCGCCCGCGCGGTCCCGCTCGCCGTAGCCGAGCCAGCAGATACGGGCCGGGAGGCCCTGGAAGTGGACCCGCTCGCCGGCCATCTTGATCCAGCGGTGCAGCGACTCGTTCTCGGGGAAGAGTTCGAGCATCGCCTTGTCGGTCTTGTGGATGTCCGAGGCCTCGCCGGACAGAGCCGCCCAGCGGAACGGGCCCCTGCCCTCGCAGAACAGCGGCCGGATGTAGGCGGGCACAAAGCCGGGGAAGTCGAACGCCCGGTCGTAGCCGGCCAGTTGGGCCTCGCCTCGGATGGAGTTGCCGTAGTCGAAGACCTCGGCCCCCGCGTCCATGAAGCCGACCATCGCCTCGACGTGCCGGGCCATGGACTCCCGGGCCCGCTGGGTGAAGTCGGCGGGCTTCTCGGCGGCGTAGGAGGCCATGTCGTCGAAGTCGACCCCGAGGGGCAGATACGCCAGCGGGTCGTGCGCCGAGGTCTGGTCGGTCACGATGTCGATGGGCGCTCCTTCGGCGAGCATCCGCGGCAGCAGCTCCGCCGCGTTGCCGAGGAGGCCGATGGAGAGCGGGCGGCGGGCGTCCCGCGCCTCGGTCGCCAGTCGGAGCGCGTGCTCCAGGGAGTCGGCGCGCACGTCCAGGTAGCGGTGCTCGATACGGCGGTCGATGGCGCGCGGGTCGACGTCGATGCAGATCGCGACGCCGTCGTTCATGGTCACGGCGAGCGGCTGGGCGCCGCCCATGCCGCCGAGGCCGGCGGTGAGGGTGATCGTCCCGGCGAGCGTGCCGCCGAACTTCTTGGCCGCGACCGCGGCGAAGGTCTCGTACGTGCCCTGAAGGATGCCCTGGGTGCCGATGTAGATCCAGGAGCCGGCCGTCATCTGGCCGTACATCGTGAGGCCGAGGGACTCCAGGCGCCGGAACTCCTCCCAGTTCGCCCAGTCGCCGACCAGGTTGGAGTTGGCGATGAGCACGCGCGGGGCCCACTCGTGCGTCTGCATGACACCGACGGGGCGGCCGGACTGGACGAGCATCGTCTCGTCCTGCTTGAGCGTCCGCAGCGTGCGCACCATGGCGTCGTAGGAGCGCCAGTCACGGGCGGCCTTGCCGGTGCCGCCGTAGACGATGAGCTTGTCGGGGTGCTCGGCGACCTCGGGGTCGAGGTTGTTCTGCAGCATGCGCAGGGCGGCTTCCTGCTGCCATCCCAGGGCGCTCAGTTCCGTACCGCGCGGTGCCCGTACCGGAGTGGAGGGCGGCCCGGCGGGCGTGGGCCGAGGGCGGTGGTGGGAGACGGGTGGGAGGGGTCCTGACATGGCGATGCCTCCTCGCGACTGCGACTGCTGGTGCGGCGGTGAATGTTGCGGCTTCTATTCACATCCTGGAGGGCTGAATAGTCTTAGTCAACAGCTGCACCCGGTCCCGCAGGATGATTGGCTGGCGCACATGTCTTCCGAACGCCGGGACCGCGCCGTACGAGCAGCCGTCGAACAGGGCCTTCTCAGCGAGGAGCAGCCCGTCACGGCCCTCCTCGACGTGGCCGGGATCCGCGCCTCCGCGATCGCCCTGCGGGACGCCTTCGCCGCCGTGACCGACGCTCCCGTGCTGCACGCCTTCGCCGTGAAGGCCGCGCCCCTCGTGCCCGTGCTGGCGCTGCTCGACGACGAGGGCGTCGGGGCGGAGGTCGCGAGCCCGGGCGAGCTGGCCCTGGCGCGGGCCGCGGGTGTGCCCTCCGGCCGCATCGTCCTCGACTCCCCCGCCAAGACCCCCGGCGAGCTGCGCGAGGCACTCACCCTCGGCATCGCGGTCAACGCCGACAACCCCCAGGAGCTCGCGCGCATCGACGCCCTCGTGCGGTCGGCGGGCAGCACGTCGCCGGTCGGACTGCGCATCAACCCCCAGGTCGGCGGAGGGGCCATCGACGCACTCTCCACCGCCACGGCGACCTCCAAGTTCGGCGTGGCACTGCGGGACGAGGGCGCCCGCGAGAGCGTCGTGCGCGCCTGTCTCGACCGGCCCTGGCTGACCAGGCTGCACACACACTCGGGCTCGCAGGGCGTACCGCTGGCGCTGATGGCCGAGGGCGTCGCCACGGCGTACGACCTCGCCGAGGAGATCAACCGCGCGGCCGGCCGGCAGCAGATCGACACCCTGGACATCGGCGGCGGGCTTCCGGTCAACTTCGCCTCCGACGAGCAGACCCCGTCCTTCGCCGAGTACGCACAACTGCTGCGGGAGCGGGTGCCGGGGCTGCTCGACGGCCGCTACGGCCTGGTGACCGAGTTCGGCCGGTCGCTGCTCGCCAAGCACGGGCTGATCCTGGCCCGGGTCGAGTACACCAAGACCTCGGGCGGGCGGCCCGTCGCGGTCACGCACGCCGGTGTGCAGGTCGCCACCCGTACCGTCTACGACCCGGCCTCCTGGCCGCTGCGCATCGAGGCCTACGACGCCAAGGGGCGGCCCCGGACGGGCGAGAACGTGGTGCAGGACGTCGCCGGCCCGGCCTGTTTCGCCGGGGACCTGCTCGCCCAGGCACGGGCGCTGCCGCGGCTGGAGCAGGGCGACGTGGTCGCCGTGCTCGACACCGGCGCGTACTACTTCTCCAACCACTACGGCTACAACAGCCTGCCCCGGCCCGGGGTGCACGGGTACACCACCGGCCCGGACGACACGGTGCGGTTCTCGGTCGTACGGGCTCCGCAGACCAGGGCCGAGATCGTCGCCGAGTCGGGCGGAGCACAGCCGGACGCCCTGCTGTAGGCCGTGGCGGCCGGCCGGGGGGCGGTTGTCGTACCCGGCTGCTTTCCTGTGGGCATGGCCAACACGAGTGTTGTCGTCGAGCGCAGGATCGCGGCCCCGCCGGCCGCCGTCTGGGACGCCCTGACGGATCTGGAGAACGCGCCGAAGGTGCTGAGCGGTGTGGAGGCGGTGGAGATTCTCTCCCCCGGCCCGTTCGGCGTCGGCACCCGCTGGCGCGAGACGCGGCGCATGATGGGCAGGCAGGCGACCGAGGAGATCCGTGTGACGGCGAGCGAACCGCCCGCCCGCTACGTGGCGGAGGCGGACTCGCAGGGCGCGCACTACGTCTCGGAGTTCCTGCTGCGGGCGGAGGGTCCGGACGCGACGCAGGTGCGGATGACGTTCAGCGCCGAGCCGCCCGGAGGGTTCGCCGGACTGCTAGCCAAGGTCTTCGGTCCGCTCGGCGCGCGGGCGGTGGCCAAGGCGATCGCGAAGGACCTCGCCGACGTGGCGGCGGCGGTGGAGGGCCGCAGCGGCTGATGCCGGGAGCGGCCCGTCTCCCGGACAGGGCGCGGACACACCCTCGCGCCCGGCCAGGGCGCGCGGCCTTCCCCGGACGGGGCGGTCTCTTCCCCGCGCAGGGCAGTCCCTTCCCCGCGCGGCGCTCACCGCCCTCCACCGGACAGGCGTGATCGGCGCCACCGAGGCATCACCCGCGCCGGACCGGGCACATCTCAACCCACACCGAACTCCGGGGGAGGCTGCCGTGACCACCGAATCGTCCCAGGCGTCCGAGGCTCCGGGCGGCGACAGTCCGCTCAAGCGAGCCATCGGGCCCAAGCTGCTGATCCTCTTCGTGATCGGCGACATCCTGGGCACCGGCATCTACGCCACGACCGGAAAGGTCGCCGGCAAGGTCGGCGGTGCGCTGTGGCTGCCGTTCGTCATCGGATTCGTCGTCGCGATCCTCACGGCCGCGTCGTACGCCGAACTCGTCGGCAAGTACCCGAAGGCCGCCGGAGCCGCGCTCTACACCCAGAAGGCGTTCAAGGTCCCGTTCCTGACCTTCATCATCGCCTTCATGGTGATGTGCTCCGGGCTGTCGTCCGCGAGCGCGGCGGCCCGGGCCTTCAGCGGGGACTACTTCCTGGAGTTCACCGACGCCATCCCGGCCACGCTGATCGCCATCCTCTTCATCCTCGCGCTGGCCGCGCTCAATCTGCGCGGTGTGTCGGAATCGGTGAAGACCAATGTCGTGCTCACCATCGTCGAGCTGACCGGCCTGCTGATCATTCTCACGATCGGCGCCTGGGCGGTGCTGTCCGGCGAGGGCGACGCCTCCCGGCTGACCGAGTTCCAGGCGACGGGCACGGGATACGCGCTGATCACCAGCGTGCTCGGCGCCACGGCACTCGGCTTCTTCGCGTTCGTCGGCTTCGAGGACTCGGTCAACATGGCCGAGGAGACCAAGGACCCCGTGCGCACCTTCCCCCGGGCGATCTTCATCGGTGTCGGCGTCACGGGCACGATCTACGTCCTGGTCGCGCTGGCGTCCTCGCTGCTGGTCGACTACAAGACGCTGGAGAAGTCCAGCGGGCCCCTGCTGGAGGTGGTCAAGGCCGGCGGCCTGGACTTCCCGCCCAAACTCTTCGCCCTGATCGCGCTGTTCGCGGTCACCAACTCCGCGCTGATCAACATCATGATGGCCTCGCGGCTCTGTTACGGCATGGCCAACGAACGCATCCTGCCGCGGGCGATGGCCAAGGTGCTGCCCGAGCGCCGTACGCCCATCGTCGGCATCGTCTTCGTCTCGGCGCTGGCGATCGGACTGGTGTCGACGGGCGAGATCGAAGGGCTCGGCGACACCACGGCGTTCCTGCTGCTGTGCGTCTTCGCGGTGGTCAACGTAGCGGTTCTGGTCCTCCGCAAGGACCCCGTCGCGCACTCCCACTTCCGCGCCCCCACCGTGCTGCCGGTGCTCGGTGCGATCACCGCGCTGATCCTGGCCAGCCCGCTGGCCGACCGTGACGCCGAGGTCTACATCCGGGCGGGCGTGCTGGTCGCGATCGGCATCGGGCTGTGGGCGGTCAACAAGATCGTGATGAAGGCGCGCGGCGAGGACACGGCCTGATCCGTACCGCTGCCGACGGCAGAGTCTGTCGTCCGAGGCGCGGACCTTATCGGGGCCGGGGCATGTTCCGATGGAAAATGCCCCAACTCCCCCCGACAGTAGCCACGTTGCGTAACCTCCCCGTCACTGGCGCACAACAGTGCGCGGAACGCCGAGGCGGGGAGGGGAGTCGGCGTGCCCGGAATCGACGAGTGTCTGCTGGAAGCCATGCTGGTGCCCGGTGCGCGCGGGGCGTCCATCGTGGACTGGATCAGCGGGCTCGCGCTCGGCACCGTCGGTGAAGCGGCCGGCCCTGATCACGAGACCACCGCGGCCGAGACGGCCGAAGTGGCCCGCATGGCCACCGAGTACACCGCGGTCGTCGCCCAGGAGCCCAGCATGCTCGGCGGCGACGGCGGACGGGGTCTCGACGGCGCCGGCACGGAGCCGCCCAAGGACGACGGGCTGGTCGTCGAGGACCTCATCGTCACCACCCGCACCTGCTATCACCTGGTGCGGTTCGTCGACACTACCGTCGACAGCAGCGTCTTCCTCCATCTGTGGCTAGACCGGGACCTGGGGAATCTCGCACTGGCCCGCATCCGACTGCAGCACCTCGCCGAAGAGCTGGTGCTCGGATGAGAGCGGCCGTGTCCCCGATGCTCGTCAGACTCGCGGACGAGCGCGCCACCGGCGTCCTCGTCCGTGACCACGGGGTGCTCTATCTGGCCGACGGCCAGGTCGTGCACGCCGAGAGCCCCGAAGCGCCCGGCCTCGACGTCCTGTTGACGGCGAGCGGCCGGCTGCGGCCGGACAGCTGGGCCGAGGCGGTCGCCCGGGCGGGCGCGCGCCACGAGGTCGCCCGCTTCCTCGTCGACAGCGGCCAGGTACCCGGGGGCGAGCTGGAGATCTGCCATCTCGCCGCCGTGTTCGACGCCGCCTTCTTCGCGCTCGCGCCGACCAGCGGCCCGACCCGGTTCCGCTACGGGGTGGTCCACTGGATCGGCCGGGTGCGGCCGGTGCCGACCCGGGTCGTCGAACGGGAGGCCCGGCGGCGGTCGACGCTGCTGAACGCCGTGTGGCCGCACCCGGGGGTCGACACGGCCCCGGTGGCGCGCAGCCGGCACCTCGCGGGACGGGCCGTCAGCCCCCGCCGACGGTCGCTGCTCGATCTGGCCGACGGCGTACGGACCCCGTCCGCCATCGCCCGGGAACTGGGGCGTCCCGCCTTCAACACCCTCATCGAGATACGGCGGCTGGCCGCCGAGGGACTCATCGGCACACCGGAGGAGTCCGCGGCACCCGCAGCCCCGCCCGTCGGCGCCGGCGCCGTGCGGACGGGGGGCCAGGAGCCGTCCTCGGCACCGGACTCCGCCATGCTCCGCCGGCTCCGTGACGCCCTGGAGGCCACGCTGTGACGCCCCGCTCCGCGCACCAGGTCCATTGCTGCACGTCATGAGGCGCGCGATGAGGCTGCGCGCAGAAAGGAGACAGCTCATGACGGCCACGGCGGACGTGCTCGCCGAACTGAAGCGGCTGCGCCTGCGGGTGCCGCAGCTGACGGGTGCGCTCGCCGCCACCGCGGACGGCCTCGTGCTGGCGTCCGACACCGCCGACGCGGAGAGCGTCGCCGCACTCACCGCCGCCGCACTCGGCGTCGGGGTGCGGCTGACCGAGGCCACCGGACAGGGGAGCTTCTGCGAGCTGCTGGTCCGGGGCGACCGGGGGTACGTCGCGACCTACGCGGCGGGCTCCTCGGCCGTCCTCACCCTCCTGGCCGAGCCACGCATCAACGTGGGACGGCTCCATCTCGAAGCCCGCCGTTCCGGCGTTCGCGTGGGCGAGCTGGTCGACGGCGCCCTCGAACGACCGGAGAACACCTGACCCATGACCGACACACCATCACGCACACCCAGCAGACGGAAAGGAAGTGCGCTTCTCATGGCCAACACCGAACGCGCCCTCAAGGAAGCCACCACTGTCATCGAGGGCGCCATCGGCGCCGCACTCGTCGACTACACCAGCGGCATGGCGCTGGGCACGGTCGGCGGCGGAAAGGATCTGGACCTCTCGGTCGCCGCCGCCGGCAACACCGATGTGGTGCGCGCCAAGGTGCGCACCATGGAGCAGCTCGGACTCAAGGACGCCATCGAGGACATCCTGATCACCCTCGGGACGCAGTACCACCTGATCCGGCTGATGAAGGGCCGGGGAACCAACGGCCTGTTCCTGTACCTGGCACTCGACAAGGAGCGGGCGAACCTCGCCATGGCCCGCCACCAGCTGAAGAAGATCGAGGCGGAGCTGGAACTCTGACCGGCCGCGGCGCCGCCGTCCGTCCCCGTGGGCGGTCAGCGGCGCCGCGCCCCTCCGGGCGCGGCGTCCCCCGCCGCGATGCCGGTGCTCCGAAATCCCTTGACCGGCCTGCCGACCGGGCCCTTGGCGGTCCAGTCGGAACGCAGCCACAGCAGCGTCTCGGTCCGGCTCTCCCGGTGACCCAGCCACCAGGCCTTGGCCCACAGCCCGGCCCCCGCGCCCGCCATCACCGCACCGCCGGCGGCGGGCAGCGCGAACGAGGTCGCGACGGCGACGACGAAGGCCGCCGGCAACCGCCACCGGTGCGCGCGCCGCCGGGCCCGCACGGTCACCCGGCGGTCCTGGAGGTGATCGGTGCGGCCGGCGCGGGTGGCGGCCTCGGCGAAGCGCACGTACCGCCCCCGCCGTAGGAGGGCGACCGCGGCCGCCGTGACGATGAACAGCGCCGCCCCGGCGAGCACCCCGATCCGGCGTCCGGTGAGCCCCGGCACCAGAAGTCCGGCACCCGCGGCGAGCACCCCCAGCCACCACAGGGGCGCCGCCCCGGCCCGTACGACCACCGCCACCCTCACCAGCGACTGCGCCCCGCGCCCCACGTCCGGTCCCCTTCCCGCGAATTGCTCGGGCGGATGCCCTCAGGGCGCGGAGAGTAGCGGCGGTTTCTGAAGGCAGCGTGAGAAGGGCCGGGGTCCTTCTCCACCGGCCGGCGGCCTCCGTCGACCGGGCGGCCGGTGCTACTCCACGAACAGTCCGCGGGCCGCCGCCCGCCCGTCGAACTCCTCCAGCCGTGCCTGCGCGTCCGGCAGGTCGTCGCACATCGCCTCCAGCAGCACCCGGCCGAGCAGCATCGGCGCGCAGGCGGTGTCGAAGGCCAGGCCCGTGCCGACCGCGGCGGGGATCAGCAGGTCGCTGTGCGCGGCGACGGGGGCGAAGGCGGAGTCGGCGACCGTGACGACCGTCAGCCCCGCCGATTGGGCGTATGCCAGTGCCTCGACGACCTCCTTGGGGTGCCGGGGCAGCGCGAAGCACAGCAGCACGCTCGCGCCCGCGCGGCGGGCGGAGTCGATGCGGTCGGCGAGCATGCTGCCGCCCTCATCGAGCAGGCGTACGTCGGGGTGCACCTTGCCGGCGAAGTACGCGAAGCCGCGGGCCTGCGAGGAGGCGGCCCGCAGACCGAGCACGGGCAGCGGGCGGGAGGCGGCGAGCAGCCGGCCCGCGCGCTCGACCGGCGAGGGATCGGCGAGCAGGTCGGAGAGATGGCGCAGGTTCTCGATCTCGGCCTGCACCGCCTGCTGGTACTCGTTGAGGCCGTCCCCGGTCTCCTCGCTCTCCGCGGGCGCCACCTCCCGCAGATGCCTGCGCAGCGCCGGGTAGCCGTCGAAGCCGAGGGCGACGGCGAAGCGGGTGACGGACGGCTGGCTGACGCCCGCGAGTTCGGCGAGTTCGACGCTGGACAGGAACGGCACGTCGGCCGCCCGGCGCACCATGCTGTGGGCGATCCGCCGCTGCGTGGGGGTGAGCCGGTGCCCCTCGAAGAGCTGCTGCAGTCGTGCGGCAGGGCTGTCGCTCATGCCGTCCCCCTCATGAGATCGGTCATCAGGTCCGTGAACCGGTCGAGCAGCGCCGCTGCCGCCGTCACGTCGTCGGTCAGCGGCCGGTCGGCGAGCTCGTCGTCCAGGACGGACTCGGCGAGCTCGTAGGCCGTCCCCACCGGGAGCGCCGGGTCGGGCCGCAGCCCGCGCTGGCGCAACGCCCTTGTGGCGGCGACGAGTTCACAGCCGACCACGAGCCGGTAGGCGGCGCCGGCGCGCAGCGTCTGACGAGCTGCCAGCGACGCGAAGCTGGCCTGCTCCTCGACGCCACGGGACAGTACCGCGTGACCCAGCGACGCGGGCGCGGAGTACGCACGCAGATCGCCGAGGGCGGCCCCGGCCGCGTATTCGAGGATCATCACGCCGGAGCTCGCGGCCTCCGCGTCGGCGAGGAACGGCCGCAGCCGGGTGAAGGCGGGCTCGTTGAGTGCGGAGAGCCGGGAGGTGGAGAGCCGGGCCGTCTGGGTCAGCGCCAGCCTGAAGTGATCCAGGTCCAGGGCGAGTTGGGCCATGTAGAAACCGCCGTGGTGATAGGCGGCCATATCCGAGGGGCAGATCAGCGGGTTCTCTGCGGCGGCGTTGATCTCCACCGCGAGGGTCCGCTCCAGCGCGTCGGCTGCGTCCTCGGCGGGGCCGTGGATCTGCGGCAGACAGCGGAATCCGTACGGGTCCTGGATGCGGCCGAGCGGCGGGGTGGGCCGCTCGGGTGCGCCGAGCAGTCGGCGCATCCTGGTGGCGACGGCGTAGGTGCCGGGGTGCGGGCGCGCCGCGTGCACGGGCTCGGCGACCGCCTCGTAGGAGCCGTCGACGGCCAGCAGCGAGAGCCCGGCGACGAGTTCGGTGGCGCGGACGAGGGCGCGCAGTTCGCCGAGGGCGAGCGCGGACTGACCGAGCGTCAGGGCGTTGGAGCTGATCAGCGCCAGGGCGTCGTTGTTGTCGAGGGCCTGCGCCTGCGGGGGCGTGCCGCCCCGCCAGGGGTGCTCGCCGGCGAGGGCGAGGCCCATCTGCGAGAGGGCCGCGATGTCACCGGTGCCGACCGAGCCGAACTCGTTGACGACCGGGTACGCACCCGACTCCAGGGCCTCGCACAGCGCGGTGACGACGCCGGGCCGCAGCCCCGCGCCGCCCGCGAGCAACTGGTTGGCGCGGACGGCGAGCATGGCGCGGACCTCGCGGGCGGGCAGTTCGTCGCCGATCGCCCCGCCGTGGGAGCGCAGCAGCCGCAGGCCGTGGCCGGCCGCCGCGTCGGAGGGCACGGCTTCGTTCCGGTTGGCGCCGACGCCGGTGGAACGGCCGTAGACCCTGCCGGACGCGGCGAGCTCACGAGCGGCGTCCCAGGCGACCTCGACGCGCTTCATCGCTTCGGAACCGGGTACGGGACGGGCCGCGCCGTCGGCCAGCCGGACGATGTCCGCGACCGGGAGGCTCTGTCCGTCGAGGACCACGATGCCGGTGGATGAGTCCATCATGTGGGACGACATCATGCGCGAAACCCTCCTTTTCCGGACGGTCTGTCTTGCCTCGCGAGCATCCGCACCCAGCGATTCACCCCGAGGCATTGACAACTTATTCAGACACCGAGAACTCTGCATGACTATATGCAGCCCGGGCAAGGGACGACTGATGATCAAATTCGATGCAGTGAACAAGCGGTTCCCCAACGGCACCACTGCAGTCCACGACCTCACTCTGGAGATGCCCGACGGCGGGATCACCGTCCTCGTCGGGTCCTCCGGATGCGGTAAGACCACGACCCTGCGCATGATCAACCGGATGGTCGATCCGACGTCCGGCACCATCCACGTCGGTGGCAAGGACGTCCTCGCACAGGACGCGGCGGAACTGCGCCGCTCCATCGGCTACGTCATCCAGCAGTCGGGACTGTTCCCGCATCGCACGATCATCGACAACATCGCGACGGTCCCGCTGCTGCTGGGCTGGGGCCGCAGGAAGGCCCGCGCCCGTGCCGCGGAACTGCTGGAGATTGTCGGCCTCGCGCCCGAGACCGCCAAGCGCTACCCCCACCAGCTCTCCGGCGGCCAGCAGCAGCGTGTCGGCGTGGCCCGGGCCCTCGCGGCCGACCCGCCCGTCCTGCTGATGGACGAGCCCTTCGGCGCGGTCGACCCGGTCGTCCGCACCCAGCTCCAGGACGAACTGCTGCGTCTCCAGCAGGAGCTCAGCAAGACGATCGTCTTCGTCACGCACGACATCGACGAGGCCGTGCGCCTCGGCGACCGCATAGCCGTCTTCCGCACGGGCGGTCATCTGGTGCAGTGCGCTACCCCGGCAGAACTGCTGGCCCGTCCGGCGGACGACTTCGTGGCGGACTTCCTGGGCGCCGAGCGGGGCCTGAAGCTGCTGTCGCTCAGCACCCTCGCGGACGTGCCGCAGAGCCCCCTTCCGCAGACCGGCCGCTGGGAGCTCGCCCTCGACGAGGCCCGCGTCCCGCTCGGCTGGCGCGACAAGGCCACCGACGCCTTCGACGCGGACCTGCTCCCGGTCCGCCCGCTGCGCGACACGGACTCCCTGCTCTCCGCCCTGAACGAGTCGGTGGCCTCGCCCGCCGGGCTGGTGGCCCGGGTCGACGCCGACGGCGTGCTCACCGGCGTCACCTCGCGCGAGGACATCCACGAGCGGGCCGGCTCGGCCCACTCCGCGGCCCGGGTGGCCGTATGACCATCGACTGGTCGTGGATCGCCGACCATGCCGGCGACCTCACCACGCTGAGCGTCTCCCACCTCCAGGCCGCTCTCGGCGCGGTGCTCCTGGGGCTGGTCATCTCGCTCCCGCTCGCGGTGCTCGCCCACCGCGTCCGCCCGCTGCGCGGCTTCCTCCTCGGAATGTCGAACGTGCTGTTCACGATCCCGTCGATCGCCGTGTTCGTGCTGCTCCTGCCGGTCTCCGGGCTCACCCGCACCACCACCGTGATCGGGCTGACGATCTACACCCTCGTCGTCCTCCTGCGGAACACCGTCGAGGGCCTCGACGCCGTGCCCGCCCGTACCAAAGAAGCGGCCAAGGCCATGGGCACCCGACCGCTGCGGACCCTGTTCACCGTAGAACTCCCGCTGGCGCTGCCGGTGATCATGGCCGGGGTGCGGATCGCCACCGTCATGTCCATCTCGCTCGTCAGCGTCGCCACCTACATCGGCGACGGTGGCCTCGGCCAGCTCTTCACCGACGGCTTCCAGCGCAACTTCCCGACCCCCGTGGTCGCCGGAGTGGTCCTCACCCTCCTCCTCGCGCTGATCGCGGACGCCCTGCTCGTCGCCGTGCAGTACGTCCTCACCCCCTGGACCAGGAAGGGCAGGGCCTGAGATGTACGAGCTCTTCAAGGACCTCGGCTCCTGGCTGACCAGCGGCGCCCAGTGGTCCGGCAGCGACGGGATCGCCCACCGGCTCGTCGAGCACCTCCAGTACTCGCTGCTCGCGACGCTCATCGCTGCCGTGATCGCCCTGCCGGTCGGTCTGCTGATCGGGCACACGGGCCGCGGCGCGTTCCTCGCCATCAACCTCTCCTCGTTCGGGCGGGCCCTGCCCACCGTCGGCCTCGTGGTGCTGGTCTTCCTCGCCAGCGGCCTGTCCATGACCCCGGTGTACGTGGCGCTGGTCGCCCTCGCGATCCCGTCCATCGTCACCAACACCTACGCCGGCATGTCCGCGGTCGACCCCGAGGTCCGGGACGCCGCCCGCGGCCAGGGCATGCGCGGCCACCAGGTGCTGCTCCAGGTGGAGGTGCCGCTGGCGATGCCGCTGATCATGACGGGGCTGCGGCTCGCCCTGATCCAGGTGGTCGCCACGGCCACCATCGCCGCGTACGTCAGCTTCGGCGGACTGGGCCGGTACGTCTTCGACGGCCTCGCCCAGCGCGACCTCGTCCAGGTGCTCGGCGGAGCCGTCCTCGTCGCGGTCGTGGCCGTCGTGCTCGACCTGGCGCTCGCCGGCCTCCAGCGCGTCCTCTTCAGCAACCGCCCCGCGTAAGGACTTCCCATGAACCGACGCACCCTGCTCGGCGGTCTGCTGGCCGCCGCATCCGTCCCCGCGCTCGCGTCGTGCAGCAGTGGCATCACCTCGCTCGAAGGTGAGGGCGGCTCGCTGTCCGGCGGCGGCTCCAGCAAGGACGGTGTCACCATCGGCACCGCCAACTTCACCGAGAACCAGATACTCGGCTTCCTCTACGCCGCCGCCCTGAAGGCGGCCGGGGTGAAGGCGACCGTCCGCCCCAACCTCGGCACCCGCGAGATCCTCATCCCCGCGCTGCGCGGCGGCGACATCGATCTGCTGCCGGAGTACCAGGGCGCCCTGCTGCACTACCTCGACCCCAAGGCCACGGCCACGGAAGAGGGCGAGATGCAGAACGCGCTCGCCGTCGCCCTCCCCCAGGGCCTCCAGATCCTCCCGTACGGCCTGGCCGAGGACTCCGACGCCTTCGCCGTCACCAGTGAGACGGCACGGAAGTACGGGCTCAGGTCCCTCGGCGACCTCGCCAAGAAGAACGGCGAACTCGTCATCGGCGCGGCCCCCGAGGTCAAGAAGCGGGTCGTCGGCGTCGTCGGTCTGAAGGACATGTACGGCGTGGAGTTCAAGGAGTTCAAGTCCTTGGACTCCTCCGGGCCGCTGGTCAAGGGCGCGCTGAAGAAGGGCGATGTCGACGTCGCCAACCTCTTCACCACGGACACCGACATCAAGGCCGAGGGCTGGGTGGTGCTCTCCGACCCCAAGAACCTGATCCCCGGTCAGCACGTCGTCCCGCTGATCGCCGACCGCAAGGCGGACTCGCGCGTGCGCAAGGCGCTGGCCCGGCTCGGCGCCGTCCTGACGACCGAGCAGCTCACCGAGCTCAACCGGCTGGTGGACAAGGACAAGAAGGACCCGGAGGACGTGGCGAACGACTGGGCCCGGCAGCACGGAATCACGAAGAAGGGCGGCTGAACCATGGCAGGCCTCGTCGAAGTACGGTCCATCGACGTCGTTCCCGACAGCGAGCGGCACGGCACCGCCTTCTCCCAGTTCACTCTCTGGCTCGGCGCGAACCTCCAGATCACCGCCGTGGTCACCGGCGCGCTCGCCGTCGTCTTCGGCGGCGGTCCCTTCTGGTCGGTGGTCGGCCTCGCGGTGGGCAATCTGCTCGGCGGCGCGGTGATGGCCCTGCACTCGGCGCAGGGACCGCGGCTCGGCCTGCCCCAGATGATCCAGTCCCGGGCGCAGTTCGGCGTGAAGGGCGCGGTCATCCCGCTGCTGCTGGTGATCGTGATGTATGTCGGCTTCTTCGCCAGCGGCAGCGTGCTGGCCGGCCAGGCGGTCGGCGAGCTCACGCATCTCGGCGAGACGCCCGGCATCGTGATCTTCGCAGTGGTGACCGCGGTGACGGCGGCGATCGGCTACCGCGTCATCCATGTCCTCGGCCGGGTCGCGAGCGTCGTGTGCGCGCTCGCCTTCGTCTACCTCGGCATCCGGCTGCTGGAGCGGATCGACCTCGGCACGGTGCTGGCCGACCGGGCCTTCGATCTGCCGATGTTCCTGCTGGCGGTCTCGCTCTCGGCGTCCTGGCAGCTGGCCTTCGGCCCGTACGTGGCCGACTACTCCCGCTATCTGCCGCGGCACACCAGCGGCCGCGCCACGTTCTGGTGGACGCTGTCCGGCTCGGCCATCGGTTCGCAGTGGTCGATGATCTTCGGGGTACTGGTCGCCGCGACCGCCGGGGAAGCCTTCCTCGGGGGCCAGGTCAGCTATGTCGTGGCCCTCGGCGGCACCGGCCTGGTCGCCTCGTTCCTGTACTTCGTGATCGCGCTCGGCAAGCTGACGATCAATGTGCTGAACACCTACGGCGGCTTCATGTCGATGGTGACCGGCATCAGCGGCTTCCGCGGCCAGAGGACGCTGTCGCCGCGCGGCCGGGCGCTCTACATCGCGGTCATCATGATCGCCGGCACGGTCGTCGCGCTGCTCGGCAAGGACAGCTTCCTCACCTCGTTCAAGGACTTCCTGCTCTTCCTGCTGACCTTCTTCACCCCCTGGTCGGCGATCAATCTGGTCGACTACTACCTGATCTCGCGCGAGCGCTACGACATCCCGGCTCTCGCCGATCCGCACGGCCGGTACGGCGCCTGGCGCGTGGACGCCCTCGCCGTGTACGGGGTGGGCCTGCTGGCTCAACTGCCGTTCCTGGTCACGCACTTCTACACCGGGCCGCTGGTGGAGCCGCTGGGCGGTGCGGACATCTCCTGGATGGTGGGGCTCGCGGTGCCGGCGCTGCTGTACTGGCTGATCGCCCGCCGCCGCACCGCGCACATCCCGGATCGGACGATCCTCGCCCCCCAGGTAACCCCACCCGAAAACAGTGGGGCTACCCCCACTGACGCGGCGGCCGGGCGCCCGTAGCGTAACCGGTCATGGAAGCCCGCGACCCTGAGCTCGAAAAAGAGCTCGACGCCACCCTGCACGCCCGCCGTGAGCTGGGCGAAGAATACGATTCAGCGCTCGTCGAATCCTTCCTGGAGAAGGTCGAACAGCGCTTGGACGGCACGGTGGACCGCCGTGTGCGCCGGCAGCTCGCCGAGCAGCAGATGGTGGTCGCCCGCGGCACCCGGCCGCCGCAGCAGCCCGCCGACCCCAACTTCGGCGAGCGCTTCGGCTTCGGGATCATCTCGATGATCCTCGCGATCCCGCTCTCGGCGATCGGCGTCGTCAACGCCGACCTGCCGGGCCTGATCGTCGCCTGGGGCGGCATCGTCGGCGTCAACGCCGTCCACGCCGCCAAGGGCTGGCCGTGGCTGCGGCACAGGACCCCGCAGGAGAAGACCTCCGACTGGGAGGGCTGAGGCCCGGCGGTCGTGTGCTGCCGGGCCACGGCCTCACTGCCGGGTCGGCAGCACGATCGCCTGCCGCAGATTGACGTGCCGCGGACGGCTCGTGGTGTACGCGATGAGGTCGGCGACGTCCTCGGACGTCAGCAAGCCGACCGCGTCCAGCATGCTGTCCAGCTGCCCGGTCAGTTCCGGGTTGTCGATGTGGTCCCGCAGCTCCGACTCGGTGAACCCGGGCTCGACGTTCGTGACGCGTACGTCGCGCGGGCCGAGTTCGGCGCGCAGCGAGTGGGAGAGATGGGTGAGCGCCGCCTTCGTCGCCCCGTACACCGCGTAGTTGGGGAAGACGACGTGCGCGCCGATGGAGGAGATGTTGACCAGGTCGGCGCTGCGGCCGTCGGCGGCCGCGGCCACCAGGTCCCCGGTGAACGCCCTGATCAGCCGCAGCGCGCCGGTCACATTGGTGTCGATCATCCGCTGCCATTCGTCGGCGCGGCCGTCGTCGAGGGGGTTCGGCAGCATGACACCGGCGGCGTTGACGAGCAGGTCGGCGGGACCGTACGCGCTGTGGATCCGCTGCACGGCGGCGGCCACCGACTCCTCGTCGGTGACATCGGCCGTGACGGCCAGCGCGCGGCCGCCGTCGGCGGTGATCTTCGCGGCCAGTTCACCGAGCCGCTCGGTACGGCGGGCCAGCAGCGCCACCCGGGCGCCGTGGGCGGCGAGCAGCACGGCGGTCGCGGCACCGATGCCGCTGGCCGCCCCGGTGACGACGGCAGTGCGGCCGGAAAGGCTGTCGTAGGTCATGTCGTTCGCTCCTGTACGGACTGCGGGTCCCGGTGGGACCCGTCCGGTGGTGGACATCCACCACTCTCCGCGCCGGCCGTCCCTCCACCCAGGGCTGCGCTCTTCCTGGGTCTGCCAGTACCAGGCTCCGCGCCCGCCGCTGTCCTACCGTTGAGGCATGGACGGTGACCTCGGAGACTTCCTGCGCTCGCGCCGCGCCCGTATCCAGCCGGAGGAGCTCGGTCTCACCGCGTACGGCAGGAGGCGTGTGCCCGGCCTTCGCCGCGAAGAGGTCGCGCAGCTCGCGGGCGTCAGCGTCGACTACTACATCCGGCTGGAACAGGGGCGCGGTCCGATGGTGTCCGACGCCGTCCTGGACTCGATCGCCCGGGTGCTGCGGCTGGACGCCACCGAGCAGGCGCACCTCAAGGACGTCGCCCGGCCGAAGAAGCGCAGCACGCCGACACCCTCCCAGCGGGTGCGCCCGGGGCTGCGGCTGCTGCTGGACACCCTCTCCGCCGCGCCCGCGTTCGTCTTCGGCCGCCGTATGGACGTCCTCGCGTGGAACGCGCTCGGTGACGCGGTGATCGGCTACGCGGGCATGAGCCCGCGCGAGCGCAATGTTCCCCGCCAGGTCTTCCTGGACCCGGCCACGCGGGAGATGTACACGGAATGGGAGGCGGTGGCCGCCGAGGTGGTCGGCTATCTGCGCCTCGACGCGGGCCGCCATCCCGACGACGGCGAACTCGCCACGCTGATCGGCGAGTTGTCGGTGAAGAGCGAGCACTTCCGGCGGCTGTGGGCGGACCACCAGGTCAAGGAGAAGACCCATGGCGTCAAGCGCATCTCGCATCCGTTGGTGGGCGAGCTGACGCTGCCGTACGAGACGCTCACGCTGCCGGGCGACCCGGATCAGCTGCTCGTGGTCTACACACCGGAGCCCGGCTCACCCACGGCGGAGCGTCTGTCGGTGCTGGCGAGCTGGACGGCGTCCTCGCTGCGCGAGTAGGCGCGGCCGCCGGGCCCCGACGTGTGCCCGGGAAGCCGGTGCCACGTGGGTGCGGGTGCGCGGGAAGAGTGTTCGCGGGGACCGCCTCACCCCCGGCAGGGCCGGGGGGCGGGACGACGACGGTCCCCGCGTGGGACACGGTCCCGGGTCAGGGCCGGTCGCCGCGTCCGGGGCGTCTGGGAGTCCGGGAGCCGCTCCGGAGTTCTTCGACGCCGCCTGTGCGCCGGCCTGGTCCCCTGCCCGGGAACCCTGCCGACACCCATGACTTTGACGGACGCGTGTTAAGCGGGTGCTGCGCGTACGTGACGTGCGCGTACCGTTTGCGCGAAGCCCCTTCCCCGCGGTGCTACTTGCCGCCGCCCGCGAGGAAGGCCAGCAGGTCCTGACGGCTCACCACGCCCGTCGGCTTGCCCTCGACCAGCACGATCGCGGCGTCCGCGGCTCCGAGCACGGTCATCAGGTCGCCGACCGGCTCGCCCGAGCCGACCTGCGGCAGCGGGTCGCTCATGTGCTTCTCCAGCGGGTCGCTCAGCGCGGCACGCTGGGTGAACAGCGCGGCCAGCAGTTCGCGCTCCACGACCGAGCCGATGACCTCGGCGGCCATCACGTCGGGGTGGCCCGCGCCCGGCTTCACGATCGGCATCTGCGAGACGCCGTACTCGCGCAGCACCTCGATGGCCTCGCCGACGGTCTCCTCCGGGTGCATGTGCACCAGGCTGGGGATCTTGCCGCCTTCCTTGTGCCGCAGCACGTCGGCGACCCGCGCGGCGTGGCCGGCTTCCTCCAGGAAGCCGTAGTCGGCCATCCACTCGTCGTTGAAGATCTTGGAGAGATAGCCGCGGCCGCTGTCCGGCAGCAGGACGACCACCACGTCGTCGGGGCCGAGGCCCTCCGCGACGCGCAGCGCGGCGACGACCGCCATGCCGCAGGAACCGCCGACGAGCAGGCCCTCCTCCTTGGCGAGACGGCGGGTCATCTGGAAGGAGTCCTTGTCGGACACGGCGACGATCTCGTCGGTCACCGTCCGGTCGTACGCCGTCGGCCAGAAGTCCTCACCGACACCCTCCGTCAGATACGGACGCCCGGAGCCGCCCGAGTAGACCGAGCCCTCGGGGTCCGCGCCGATGATCCGCACACCGTTGTCGCTGACCTCCTTCAGGTAGCGGCCGGTGCCCGAGATGGTGCCGCCGGTGCCGACGCCCGCGACGAAATGGGTGATCTTCCCGTCCGTCTGGTCCCAGAGCTCGGGACCGGTCGTCTCGTAGTGCGAGCGCGGGTTGTTCGGGTTGGAGTACTGGTCCGGCTTCCAGGCACCCGGCGTCTCCCGCACCAGACGGTCGGAGACGTTGTAGTACGAGTCGGGGTGCTCGGGGTCGACCGCGGTGGGGCAGACGACGACCTCGGCGCCGTACGCACGGAGCACGTTGATCTTGTCCGTGGACACCTTGTCCGGGCAGACGAAGATGCACTTGTAGCCCTTCTGCTGGGCCACGATCGCCAGGCCCACACCCGTGTTGCCACTGGTCGGCTCCACGATCGTGCCGCCGGGCTGAAGTGCTCCGCTCTCCTCGGCCGCCTCGATCATGCGCACGGCGATGCGGTCCTTCACCGAACCGCCCGGGTTGAAGTACTCGACCTTGGCCAGGACCGTCGCCTGGATGCCCGCGGTCACGCTGTTCAGCTTCACCAGCGGGGTATTGCCGACAAGACTGATCATCGAGTGATGGATGCGCACAATGTTCTCCGGGATCTCCGTAGTGATGCGGCCAGGGTATGCGGACCGGCGCGGGATTGGGCGACGGCCGCTACGGGGCAGTTAGCTGATGACAGGCGACGAGGAGAGGAGGTGGCTCGGTGTCGAGGGCGAGGGTGGCACGGCGGATCGCGGCAGGCGCGGCGTACGGCGGAGGCAGCATCGGCCTGCTCGGAGCGGCGGCCGTGGGAGTCGTGCTCGCGGAGGTCCAGCTGGCCAAGCGCTCGGTGGGCGGGGGCATCGCCCCGATGCCCCCGCGCGGCGACGGACTGTACGGGCTCGCCTTCGGGCACAACGATCCGCTGCTCCTCGGCGTGCTGGGCGACTCCACAGCGGCCGGCCAGGGGGTGCGCCGGGCGGGCCAGACCCCGGGGGCGCTGCTCGCGTCCGGGCTCGCCGCGGTGGCGGAGCGCCCCGTGGAGGTGTGCAACGTCGCACTGCCGGGCGCCCAGTCGGACGATCTGGACCGCCAGGTCACGGTGTTGCTGGAGGACAGGTCCCGGCTGCCGGACGTCTGCGTGATCATGATCGGCGCCAACGACGTCACCCACCGGATGCCGCCCACGGAGTCCGTCCGCCATCTGTCCTCCGCGGTGCGGAGACTGAGTACGGCAGGGGCGGAGGTGGTGGTCGGCACGTGCCCGGATCTCGGCACCATCGAGCCGGTCTACCAGCCGCTGCGCTGGCTGGCCCGCAGGGTCTCGCGCCAGCTGGCGGCCGCGCAGACCATCGTGGTGGTGGAGCAGGGCGGACGCACGGTGTCGCTGGGCGACCTGCTGGGCCCGGAGTTCGCCGCGAACCCGCGCGAGATGTTCGGCGCGGACAACTACCACCCCTCGGCGGAGGGCTACGCGACGGCGGCGATGGCGATGCTCCCGACGCTGTGCGCGGTGCTGGGCGTGTGGCCGGAGTCGGACCGCCCGGAGGCGGACCGCGACGAGGGCATGCTCCCGGTGGCGAAGGCCGCGGCGACGGCGGCGAAGGAGGCGGGCACCGAGGTCACGGGCGCACGCGGGCCCTGGGCTCTGCTCAAGCACCGCAGGCGCCGGCGGCTGCCGTCCACGGCCGCGGCGGCGGAACCGAGCCCGTCGCCGTCCCGATCACGGCAGTAGGACGCGCCATCAGGGGATCGCGGGTTGCAGAGGCGCGAGTGGTGGCCCGGCTTCCAGCGGGGTATCCCGAAAAGTGAGCGCTCGCTTAGAATTGAGGCGACCGTCACACCGGCTCACCCGTGACCCGGCCCGTACCTCCTAGTAACTTCCAAGCAGTCCGCCACCCGCACTCCTCCTGGAGCCGTGATGCCCGAAGCCGTCATCGTTTCCGCCGCCCGCTCCCCCATCGGACGGGCCTTCAAGGGCTCGCTCAAGGATCTGCGGCCGGACGACCTCACCGCGACGATCATCCAGACCGCCCTGTCCAAGGTGCCCGAGCTGGACCCCCGGGACATCGACGACCTGATGCTCGGCTGCGGTCTGCCCGGCGGCGAGCAGGGCCACAACCTGGGCCGCATCATCGCCGTGCAGATGGGGATGGACCACCTCCCCGGCTGCACCGTCACCCGTTACTGCTCGTCGTCCCTCCAGACCTCGCGCATGGCGCTGCACGCCATCAAGGCCGGCGAGGGCGACGTCTTCATCTCGGCCGGCGTCGAGATGGTGTCCCGCTTCGTCAAGGGCAACTCCGACAGCCTGCCGGACACGCACAACCCGCTGTTCGCCGAGGCCGAGGCCCGTACCGCCTCCGTCGCCGAGAAGGGCGCCGCGGACTGGCACGACCCCCGCGAGGACGGTCTCGTCCCCGACGCGTACATCGCGATGGGCCAGACCGCCGAGAACCTGGCGCGCCTCAAGGGCGTGACCCGTCAGGACATGGACGAGTTCGGGGTCCGGTCCCAGAACCTCGCCGAGGAAGCCCTCGAGAAGGGCTTCTGGGAGCGCGAGATCACCCCGGTCACCACTCCGGACGGCACGGTCGTCAGCACGGACGACGGCCCGCGCGCCGGTGTCACGCTGGAAGGCGTCGAGGGCCTCAAGCCGGTCTTCCGCCCCGACGGCATGGTCACCGCGGGCAACTGCTGCCCGCTGAACGACGGCGCCGCGGCGCTGGTCATCATGAGCGACACCAAGGCCCGCGAGCTGGGTCTGACCCCGCTGGCGCGGATCGTCTCCACCGGCGTCTCCGGCCTGTCCCCCGAGATCATGGGTTACGGCCCGGTCGAGGCGTCCAGCCAGGCGCTGAAGCGGGCCGGCCTGACCGTTGGGGACATCGACCTGGTCGAGATCAACGAGGCGTTCGCCGCGCAGGTCATCCCGTCGTACCGGGACCTGGGCATCCCGCTGGAGAAGGTCAACGTCAACGGCGGCGCGATCGCGGTCGGCCACCCCTTCGGCATGACGGGCGCGCGCATCACGGGCACGCTGATCAACAGCCTCCAGTTCCACGACAAGCAGTTCGGCCTGGAGACGATGTGCGTGGGCGGCGGCCAGGGCATGGCGATGGTCATCGAGCGGCTGAGCTGAGCCGTAGCGGAGGGTAGGGGTCGCCCGAGGTACGAGGGCGGCACCTGCCCGCAGCGGAGGCGAAGCCCAGCGCGAGCGAGTGAACAGTGCGGCTGAGCTGAGCCGTAGCGGAGGGTAGGGGTCGCCCGAGGTACGAGGGCGGCACCTGCCCGCAGCGGAGGCGAAGCCCAGCGCGAGCAAGCAAGCAGTGCGGCTGAGCTGTAGTCGCACCTGCCCGCACGGAGGCGAAGCCCAGCGCGAGCAAGCAAGCAGTGCGGCTGAGCCGAGCCGGCCCCCCTGACCTGCCCCCGCAGCCCGTGAGGATGAGCCTCCGGACAGGTTTTCGGGCTCCTCAGAGCTCAAGTCGTGACCGAAACTCCCCCAGGATGTGACCTATCTCCTGGGGGAGCATCGTTCCCCCAGGTCACAGTGGTTATCCCGCTAAACACCAGGCCCAAAGTCCTGTCCATTTCGTGACGTAATGCACTGACAGGGGGCGCGGGCTCACCGCAAGCTGAGGTAGGAAGTCGGGGGTATCGATGGAACCGGGAGTATGTCAGTGAGCGCCATGTCTTTTGCCCTGCTGCTGACCACGGCCGCCGCGACGGCTGTGGGTGCCGCAGCCCTGCACGCCGCCCACGGGCTCCGCAAGCAGGTCACCGCCCTGCGCAGCGAGCTGGCCGAGGTGCACGGCACCGGGCCGAGGGTCTCCGTGCCGCAGGCCCGCCCCACCCCCGCCGCCGAGATACGCGAGGCCGTCGCCGAGGCGCTGGCCGAGGAGCGGGAGCGCGAGCTCGCCGAGGCACGCGCGTTCTGGGCCGCGCAGGAGTCCCGCGACGCCACGGACGCCTCCCCGCGTCTCATCGGTGAGGCCCCGGTGACCCTGCTGGGCGGTCTGGCGGCACCCGGGGACGAACTCCCGTTCTACGTTCCGCGCCAGTCGGACTTCGTGGGCCTGGAGGCCATGGACTTCGAGGCCGTCGAGGCGTTCGACGACATGGCGGACCTCCCCGAGGTCACCGAGTTCGCCGAGGATTCCCCCGAGCTGGCCGCGGCGCGCCGCCGCCACCCCTCGCACCCGGACTTCGTTCCGGTCCAGACGCCGGTCGTCACCGACCACGAGCGCACGGTCTCCCGGCTGGAGGAGCTCGCCGAGAACCGCACCGAGCTCGCCGACGTCCGGCCCGGCCCGCTCGGCACGCTCGACGTGTACGTCTTCGCCGACGGCACCACGCTCTGCATGACCCCGGGCCACCGCGAGACCGCCGAGCACCTCGCCGAGGCCCTGCGGACCGGCGACACCCCGGTCCTGCTCGGCGGCTCCAGCATCTCGGGGGCGTACGCCCTCACCTTCGAGTGCGGCGAGGAGACGGTCTACATCCTCGCCGACCGCGTCATCGCCTCTCTCTGAGGCTCCCCGGGGCCCTGCGGGCCCCTCCGGGGCCTCACCGGCGGTCCCCCTCCCCCGGAGGCCCCCTCAGCGGTCCCCGGGGCCGAGAGAGCCCGGCCGGACCTAGAACCCGGCCCGCCCCTCGGCCGCCTGTACCAGAGTCACGGCCTCGCCCACCTCCGCCGCGGAACGGGACGGGGCCGTCCGCAACGCTTCGGCCAAATCCGTTCCGGCCACCATCAGTTGATCCGCAACTGCGAAGATGCCCGCGTCCGGCATGATCGCGGGCTCCGTCTCCGGGGCCTCGATGCGCTGGGCCAGCCGGGCCAACTCCCTGGCCAGGTCCAGCCCTTCAGCCGCGGCGCCCCGCTGCAGACGGCTCTGCGGAGCGGCCCGCAGACGGTCGGCGAAGCGGTCCACGGCGTCGGTCAGCTCACTCGTATCCAGCACGGTTCGACCCTATGTGCACCCCACGGACTGTTGCCAATACGCGAACACTCAGGCACGGTGGCGTGAAGGAGCACACGCGCAACGCGTCCGGAGGCGCCGATGTCCCAAGTCTTCTCCGAAGAGACCCATCGAAATCTGCTCTCCCGAATCCCTCATTGCACCGGTCGTGAGATCTCCGACTGGCTCCGCGCCGTCGACGAAGGCCCTTCCCTCTTCCGCTTCGAGGAGAAGGTGAGCTGGCTCCGGAGCGAACACGACCTCGCGTACGGACATGCCAAAGCGATCATCCACGAGTACGACCTGAGGCGCGCCGCGCGCAAACTGCTCTAGGTCTCGACGCCGAAGGGCCCGCAGGCATTGCCTGCGGGCCCTTCGTCATTGCGTGGTCGGCTAGTCGTTCCCCTGCAGGATCGACAGCACACGCAGCATCTCCAGGTAGATCCACACCAGGGTCAGGGTGAGGCCGAAGGCCGCCAGCCACGACTCCTCGCGCGGAGCGCCGTACGCCACGCCGTCCTCGACCTGCTTGAAGTCGAGGGCGAGGAAGCAGGCACCGAGGATGATGCCGATCACACCGAACAGGATGCCGAGGCCGCCGCTGCGGAAGCCGAGGCCGTCACCGCCGCCGAAGACGGAGAACAGCAGGTTGGCCACCATCAGGAGCAGGAAGCCCATGGCGGCCGCCATCACGAAGCCGTAGAAACGGCGCGTGACACGGATCCAGCGCATCTTGTAGGCGAACAGGACACCGGCGAAGACACACATGGTGCCGAGGACGGCCTGGACGACCACACCGGGGCTGATGTAGGTGCTGACCACATTGGAGATCACGCCGAGGAAGACACCCTCGAACGCGGCGTAGGCCAGGATGACCGCCGGCACCGGCTTGCGCTTGAAGGCCTGGACGAGCGCCAGGACGAGAGCCACGAGGGCCGCGCCGATCGCGATGCCGTACGACTTGCCGATGTTGGCCTGGTCGACCGGCAGGAGGACCCAGGAGAGAACGGCGGTGATGACGACGGTGCCGAGCGTCATCGCGGTGCGCGAGACGACATCGTCGATGGTCATCACATCGGGGCGCGCGGGCGCCTGCGGTCCGGCACCGGTCTGGGTGTCGGCCGGGGCGTACGGGTTGGTCGCGTACGGGGTGCCGGTGCCCTGGGCGTAGGGGTTGTTTCCTACGGCGGGGCCCCCGGCCTGCGGCTGCTGCGCGTTGAAGCCGGCGTAGCCGCTGTCACGGCTGAACCCCCGTCGCGAGAAGACCGGGTTGCTGCTCCTCATCTCACTCCTTCATGGCCGCCCAGCGCGGCCTTGAAGTCAAGAGTAATGCGCGAGCAAAAGAAGCACCCTAGTGCTCGGGGAGGATCTTTCCACGATCGTGACCGGCCGGGGCCTGCCGACCGGGTCTCCGTGACGTCCGACACTTGGGTTTTCAACGATTTTGAGCGGGTAACCGGGCGTATGAGTGCCCGGAGCCGGACTTGAACCGGCACGCCCGCGAAGGGCAGCGAGGTTTAAGCTCGCCGTGTCTGCATTCCACCATCCGGGCCAGGCGCGCGGCTCCGCGTAAGCACAGGAGCCTATCCGGGTAGATCGACGTGTCCGGCCGGCCGTGGCCCGATGTTGTCTTGTTCCATTGCCTCCTGAGGGTGCGTCAGCCCAGGTCAGATGGCGTGCCGGGGCAGCGATCCCGACAGTCCGGCGCCACCGCACCCCCATGGGATTGACGGAAACTCGCCGCCTCGGCCCGTCCGCCGGCGACCCCTCACGCCACCCCGCGCCACCGGCCCCCCTCTCAGGGGCACCGTCATACCAAAGGAGGAGGCGCGCAGTGCGTGGTCCGACCCAAGGGGGCCCCGGGAACGGGCACGGGGACTGACGATCCGCGGCCGCGGGGCAGACACGATGGGGTGGTCCCCGATGCTCACCCCCTGTGACAGGAGCCCTCCTCGTGACCACCACGCCCATCGCTCACCGCGCCACCGCCGTGGCCGCCCGCGCCACGGACCTGTCCAAGGTGTACGGCCAGGGCGAGACCCAGGTGGTCGCGCTCGACCGGGTCACCGTCGACTTCCAGCAGGCGCAGTTCACCGCGATCATGGGCCCCTCGGGCTCCGGCAAGTCCACGCTGATGCACTGCGTGGCCGGTCTCGACACCTTCAGTTCCGGATCCGTGCGCATCGGCGACATCGAACTCGGCACGCTCAAGGACAAGCAGCTCACCCAGTTGCGCCGCGACAAGATCGGCTTCATCTTCCAGGCGTTCAACCTGCTCCCGACGCTGACCGCGCTCGAGAACATCACGCTCCCCATGGACATCGCGGGCCGCAAGCCGGACAAGAAGTGGCTCCAGAACGTCATCGACATGGTGGGCCTGCACGACCGTCTCGGGCACCGCCCGACCCAGCTCTCCGGCGGTCAGCAGCAGCGCGTCGCCGTCGCCCGCGCCCTGGCCTCCCAGCCGGAGATCATCTTCGGCGACGAGCCGACCGGAAACCTGGACTCCCGCTCCGGCGCCGAGGTGCTGGGCTTCCTGCGCAACTCCGTACGCGAACTCGGCCAGACCGTCGTGATGGTCACCCACGACCCGGTGGCCGCCTCCTACGCCGACCGGGTGATCTTCCTCGCGGACGGCCGGATCGTCGACGAGATGATCCACCCCTCCGCGGACGGCGTCCTCGACCGCATGAAGGAATTCGACGCCAAGGGCCGGACCAGCTGACCATCCGCCGATCCGTCGACCTCCGGCTCTCACACAGGACTGACTAAGACATGTTCCGTACCGCCCTGCGCAATGTGCTCGCGCACAAGGCCCGACTGCTGATGACCGTGCTCGCCGTCATGCTCGGCGTGGCCTTCGTCTCCGGCACCCTGGTCTTCACCGACACCCTCGGCAACGCCTACCGCAACCAGTCCGCCAAGAGCTACGACGACGTGGCCGTCGCCGTCACCACGCACGGCGGGCAGGACGACGGCAAGAAGTCCGGCATCGACACCGCGACCCTGGAGAAGATCCGCGGTCTGGACGGGGTCGCCGAGGCCACCGGGCGGGTCTCCGGCTTCGCCGGGGTCGCCGACCAGGACGGCAAGCTGATCGGCAACGGCTGGTCCAACACCGGCGCGAACTTCGCCCCCGGCAAGGACGGCAAGAACCCCCAGGATCCGGCGTACACCTTCACCGACGGCTCGGGCCCGGTGAAGAACGACCAGATCGCGCTGGACAAGGACTCCGCGGCCAAGGGCAAGTACAAGGTCGGCGACACCGTACGGGTCGCCACCAACGGGCCGGTGAAGGAGTACACGCTCGCCGGTGTCTTCACCACCGAGGACGGCGCCGTGAACGCGGGCGGCAGCCTCGTGCTGTTCGACACCGCCGTGGCGCAGAAGCTGTACCTCCAGCCGGGGTACTTCCAGGACGTCACCATCGCCGCCGAGCCGGGCGCGTCCGACGCGAAGCTCCTCGACGCCGTCCAGCCGCTGCTGCCGAAGGACGCCGAGGCACAGACCGGCCGCGAACTCGCCGACAAGCAGGCGAGGGACATCGAGTCCGGGCTGAACAATCTCAACACGATGCTGCTGGCCTTCGCCGCCATCGCCCTGTTCGTCGGCGTCTTCCTGATCGCCAACACCTTCACCATGCTGGTCGCCCAGCGCACCAAGGAACTCGCCCTGCTGCGGGCCGTCGGCGCCTCCCGCCGGCAGGTCAAGCGCTCGGTGATCCTGGAGGCCCTGGTCGTCGGCGTGATCGCCTCCGTCGTCGGATTCGCGCTCGGCATCGGACTCGCCACCGGACTGCGGTCCGCCATGGGCTCGTTCGGCGCCAAGGTCCCGGCCGGAGCGCTGATCGTCTCCCCCACCGCGGTGCTCGCCGCCCTCGGCGTCGGTGTCCTGATCACCGTCCTCGCCGCCTGGCTGCCCGCCCGCCGGGCCGCGAAGATCCCGCCGGTGGCGGCCATGGGCAGCGCCCATCTGCCCGCCAGCACCAAGTCGCTGGTCGTGCGCAACACCCTCGGCAGCATCATCACGCTGGGCGGCGCCGCGGCCGTCTTCGGCGGCGCGGCCGTCGGCAAGGGCACCGGGCGCATGCTCATCGGTGCCGGTGCCTTCCTGGCGCTGATCGGCATCATCGTGCTGATCCCGCTGCTGTCCCGGCCGGTCATCGCGCTCGCCAGGCCGCTGCTGCACCGTGTGTTCGGGGTGTCCGGCAAGCTGGCCGGAAAGAACGCGGTGCGCAACCCGCGCCGTACCGGAGCCACCGCCTCGGCGCTGGCGATCGGGCTCACGCTGGTCACCGGCCTCACCGTCATCGGTGTCACGCTGGGCCAGGCCATCGACAAGATGACCACCGACAACATCCGCGCCGACTACATGGTCACGATGGCGGGCGGCGGCGCCCTCGACAAGTCGGCGCTGACCGCGCTGGAGAAGGCCGACGGCGTCACCGCGGTCTCCCCGCAGCAGGCCACGTCGGTGGAGGTCGAGGGCACCTTCCAGGCCGCCTCCGCGGTCACCCCCGGCGACGTGCAGCAGGTCTTCGACCTGAAGCTCCTCTCCGGCTCCCTGGACACCCTCGGCAAGGGCGGGATCGCCGTCGCCGAGAAGACCGCGAAGTCCAACGGCTGGAAGGCCGGCGACAAGCTGCCCGTGACGGTCGGCGACGACCGGGACGGCGGCAGGTCGGCGACGAAGACGATGACGGTCGGCGCGATCTACCAGGACAACGAGTTCCTCTCGCCGGTCGTGGTGCCGACCTCACTGGTGGCGCCCTTCGAGCCCAAGCCGTACATCCCCGAGATCTGGGTGAAGACGGACGGCGGCGCGAGCAAGGCCAACGAGCGGGCGCTCGTGGACGCGCTCGGTGACAACCCGGCGATGAGCGTCATGGACCGTCAGGACATCCGCAACATGTTCGGCGGCATGATCAACACGATGCTGAACATCATGTACGGGCTGCTCGCCATGGCCCTGCTCATCGCGGTGCTCGGCGTCGTCAACACCCTGGCGATGTCCGTCTTCGAACGCCAGCAGGAGATCGGCATGCTGCGGGCGATCGGCCTGGACCGCGGCAAGGTCAAGCGCATGATCCGCCTGGAGGCCGTGGTCATCTCGCTCTTCGGCGCGGTGATCGGCATCGGACTCGGTACGTTCCTGGCGTGGGCGATCGGCGAGACGATCCGCTCCAGCATCCCGAACTACGCACTGGTCCTGCCGTGGGAGCGGATCGGCATCTTCCTGCTGCTGGCGGGAGTCGTCGGTGTGCTGGCCTCCCTGTGGCCGGCCCGCAGCGCCGCGCGGCTGAACATGCTGACGGCCATCAAGACGGAGTAGCCGCCCGTCCCCGAAGGGCCCCGCGGCCGATCCGGTCGCGGGGCCCTTCGCGTATCCCGGTCAGCGCCAGTCGCGGGTGCGCAACGGCAGTCCCGTGTCACCGCTCGGCGGGGTCCGCACAGCGAGGACCTGGTTGACGCCGATGTTGTTGTGCTCGAAGGCGAGGGCGCAGGCGGCCATGTAGAGCCGCCAGACCCGGGCCCGTCCGGGCGAACTGTGGCGCACGGCGCGACGCCAGTCCGCCTCCAGGTTGGCCACCCAGCGGCGCAGGGTCAGCGCGTAGTGCTCGCGGATGGACTCGACGTCGCGCACCTCGAAGCCGGCCAGCTCCAGGGTGGCGACGGTAAGGCCGAGGGGGGCGAGCTCGCCGTCCGGGAACACGTACCGGTCGATGAAGGCGTCGAGACGGTAGTCGGCCTCGTCGCGCTCCGGGCGGCGCGCGATCTGGTGATTGAGCAGCCGCCCGCCGGGCCGCAGCAGGGTCAGGAGCCGCTCGGCGTACTCCAGGTAGCGGACCTGGCCGACGTGTTCGGCCATGCCGATGGACGCGATGGCGTCGTACGGACCGTCCTTGACGTCCCGGTAGTCCTGGACGCGGATCTCGATACGGTCGGTGAGGCCTGCCTCGGCGATGCGCTTGCGGGCGTAGGCGGCCTGCTCCCGGGAGAGGGTGACGCCGGTGACCTGGGCGCCGTACTCGCGGGCCGCGTGCATCGACAGCGAACCCCAGCCGCAGCCCACGTCCAGAAGGCGGTCGCCCTGCCGGAGCGCCAGCTTGCGGCAGACGAGGTCGAGCTTGTCCCGCTGGGCCTCTTCGAGGGTGCCGCCGTCGCTCCAGTAGGCGCACGAGTAGACCATGGACGGCCCGAGGACCTGTTCGTAGAAGCCGTTGCCCACGTCGTAGTGGTGACTGATGGCCTGTCTGTCCCGGCGCCGGGTGTGCAAGGGGCCGCTGCGGCGGCGCACTTCCTCGGGCGGCGGGGGTGGCGGCGGCAGGGCCCCGCCGATCCGGAGCAGCGCGCGGGCGGCGGCGCGCAGGCGCGGGTCGCGCACGGGATGGACGGCGGGAGCGGGATCCTCCTCGCGCCCCCAGGCGATGCCGGCGAGCAGGTCGAGAGCGGCGTAGAGGTCGCCCTCGACGTCGATCTCCCCGGCCACCCAGGCACGGGCCAGCCCGAGCTCACCGGGCCGCCACAGCAGCCGTCGCAGAGCCCGCCGATGCCGTACGACGAGCACGGGCGCGCCCGGCGGCCCGGCTTCCGATCCGTCCCAGGCCCGCACGCGGACCGGCAGCGGAAAACCGAGCAGTTCTTCGGCAACGGTGGTCAGCCGCAGTGCGGCGTCGGCCATGGCGAACACCTCCGTGACGGTGGGTCCCAGAAATCCATGTTTCCGAGAACAACCCGACCCTTGGGGGTGCTTCCCGTGACACGCCATGCCCAAGCAGAAGGTGTGGTCCGCACACCCATCAGGCCCCCATCGGGTGCGGTGTTCGAAGGACACGCATCTGCCGGATGCCGCCCGGCGCCGGACATGCCGGAGGGCCGCCCGCACCACGGATGGCGGACGGCCCTCAGGGACGGATACCGCGTCAGGAAGCCTTGGCCTTCTCCGGGGCCGGCGTCGTCGCCGTCACCGCCGGAGCGGGCTTGGCCGCCTCGTAGAACTCCTCGCGCGGCGTCTCGATCGCGCCCAGGGACACGACCTCACGCTTGAGGAACATCGCCAGGGTCCAGTCGGCGAAGACGCGGATCTTGCGGTTCCAGGTCGGCATCGCCATGCCGTGGTAGCCGCGGTGCATGTACCACGCCAGCCGGCCCTTGAGCTTGATCTTCATCTTGCCCATGACGATCATCGCGACGCCCTTGTGCAGGCCGAGCCCGGCGACCGCACCCTTGTTGGCGTGGCTGTACTCCTTCTGCGGGAAGCCCCGCATACCGGAGATGACGTTGTCGCCGAGGACCTTCGCCTGACGCAGTGCGTGCTGCGCGTTCGGCGGGCACCAGGCGTTCTCCACGCCGGCCTTGCGGGCCGCCATGTCCGGCACCTGGGCGTTGTCGCCCGCGGCCCAGACGTAGTCGGTGCCCTGCACCTGGAGGGTGGTGGCGGTGTCGACGTGGCCGCGCGGGCCGAGCGGGAGGCCGTAGCGCGCGAGCGCCGGGTTCGGCTTGACGCCGGCCGTCCACACGATGGTGTTGGAGTCGACCTCGAGACCGTTCTTCAGCACGACGTGGCCGTCCACGCAGGAGTCCATCGACGTCGAGAGGTAGATCTCGATGCCGCGGCCCTCGAGGTGCTCCTTGCCGTAGTTGCCCAGCTTCGGGCCGACCTCGGGAAGGATCTTGTCCGCCGCGTCGACGAGGATGAACCGCATGTCCTCGCGCTTGACGCTGGCGTAGTACTTGGACGCGTCCCGCGCCAGGTCCTCGACCTCACCGATGGTCTCCGCACCGGCGAAGCCGCCACCCACGAAGACGAAGGTCAGCGCCCGGCGGCGGACCTCCTCGTCGGTGGTCGAGTCGGCCTTGTCGAGCTGCTCCAGCACGTGGTTGCGCAGGCCGATGGCCTCCTCGATGCCCTTCATGCCGATGCCCTGCTCGGCGAGGCCGGGGATCGGGAAGGTACGGGAGACCGCGCCGAGCGCGACGACCAGGTAGTCGAACGGCAGCTCGTACGCCTCGCCGACGAGCGGCGAGATCGTGGCGACCTTGCGGTCCTGGTCGATGGTCGTGACCCGCCCGGTGAGCACCTCGGCCTTGGGCAGGACGCGTCGCAGCGGGACGACGACATGCCGGGGCGAGATGCTGCCGGCGGCAGCTTCGGGGAGGAAGGGCTGGTACGTCATGTACGAGCGCGGGTCGACGACCGTGACGGTCGCCTCGCCGTAGCGCATCTTCTTCAGGATGCGCCGGGCTGCGTACAGGCCTACGTACCCACCGCCTACAACGAGGATCCGGGGACGCTCCGTGGTGCTCATGCCATCGAGTATCCACCCCCCTCGGAGGGGGTGCTCGTGAGCCCCTTCACAAGGTGTCGACCCACCTCTGTTACACTGCGCGGCCCACATAATGGAGGTCATGATCCCGAAAGGGAACCGGACCTCCGTCGGAGTCGTTGTTCACCCCCTGTGAGCTGCTCGCTTGAGCGGGGCCCCGGGGTGTACCACTGTCGCGGCCCAGCCGCCCGGAAGCTGTCCGGTCGGGGCCGGGCCCGCGCCCGGCGGGCCCCCGCCGCCGGGCTCCGACAGCCATTCGGCCCCCTGAAGCACCCATCAGGGACCATTTCCTTGTGAAGAACTTCACGAAGTTCGTTCGGCGGCGATGGACCAGGCGATCCCGTCCAGGATGTCGTGCTCGCTCACGACCACTTCCCGGGCTCCGATCCGCTCCATGACGGCGAGCAGGACGAGGGCTCCGGCGACGATGACATCCACCCTCCCGGGGTGCATCACGGGGATCGCCGCCCGCTCGTCGTGGGTGGATTCCAGGAGCCTGCGTGTCACCTCGGCGACCTTCTCGTACGAGATCCGCGCGTGGTGGATCGCGGTGGAGTCGTACGTGTCGAGGCCGAGCGCGATGCCCGCGACGGTGGTCACCGAACCGGCGAGACCGACGAGCGTGCCGGCTCCGCTCAGCGGGACGGTCAGCTCCGCGAGGTCGAGCGCCGCCTCGATGTCCGCCCGTATGGCGGCGATCTCGGCGGCGGCCGGCGGATCGCTGCGCACATGGCGCTCGGTCAGCCGTACGCAGCCGATGTCGACGGACCTGGCGGCCTCGACGGCGTGCCGGCCGATGACGAACTCGGTGGACCCGCCGCCGATGTCGACGACCAGGCGCTCCTCGTCACCGGCGAGCTCCTTGGTGGCGCCGGTGAAAGAGAACTCCGCCTCCTGGTCACCGGTGATCACCTCGGGCTCGACGCCGAGGATGTCGAGGACACCGCGGACGAAGTCCTCCCGGTTCTCCGCGTCCCGGGAGGCGGAGGTGGCCACGAAGCGCACCTTCTGGGCGCCGTGCTCCTTGATGATGTCCGCGTACTCGCGGCAGGCCGCGAAGGTGCGCTCCAGCGCCTCGGGGGCGAGCCGGCCGGTGCGGTCGACGCCCTGGCCGAGGCGGACGATGGTCATCCGGCGGTCGAGGTCGACGAGTTCACCCGTGGCGGGGTCCGCGTCGGCGACGAGCAGCCTGACGGAGTTCGTACCGCAGTCGACGGCGGCGACCCTCGTCATGCCGGGCCGCCCTTGTCGCCGGCGTCCGCCGCTGTGTCCGCCGCCGTGGCGGCGTCCGCCGTGCCCGGCTCGTCCGGGGCGCCCGCGGAGACGCACGGACCCTTGCGCCACCACTCCGGCAGCATCGCGATCGCCTCGTCGCCCAGCGGGTTGACCCCCGGGCCCGCCGCCAGCGAGTGGCCCACCAGAACGTGCAGGCACTTCACCCGGTCCGGCATACCGCCCGCGCTCGGGAAGTTCGCCAGGACCTCGATGGCGTCACGGCGCTCGATGTAGTCCTCGTGGGCGGCCCGGTAGGCCGCCGCCAGTTCCGGATCCGTGGCGAGACGCTCGGTCATCTCCTTCATCACGCCGTTCGCCTCCAGCGTGCCGATCGCCGACGCCGCCCGCGGGCAGGTCAGGTAGTACAGCGTCGGGAACGGGGTGCCGTCCGGAAGCCGGGGCGCCGTCTCGACGACATCGGGCTGCCCGCAGGGGCAGCGGTGCGCGATGGCGCGCAGTCCGCGCGGCGGACGCCCGAGCTGCTCCTTGAACGCGGCGATGTCCGCGTCGGTGGGCTCGGTCGGATCGGTGTGGGGAGGAGGGGTTTCCATGCCTGCCTTGGCTCAACGGTTCTACGGTTCTACTGGCGTGCGGTGCCGTCTACCGGCGGTCGGCGGTGTCGACGCCGTCCCAGACGTTGGAGTACCAGGGACGGTCGGCCGCCCCCTCCTCCGTACGGCGCTTCTCCGCCACTTCGGGGTCGATCATGATGTAGCCGGTCTCGCCCGGCATCACGTAGTGCAGATGCTCGCGGGCCAGCCGCTTGACGTACATGTCGTCCTGGAGGCGCGCCTTCTCGTCACGCAACTCCTCGACCTGCTGCTCCGCCTCGGCCATCCGGCGCCTCTGCTCGGCCATGTCGGAACGCTGGGAGACGTACTGCCGCATCGGATAGGCGAGGGCGACGACGAGGGAACAGACGATCAGGGCGAGGAACGCCGCACGGCCGGTGAGCCGGGAGCGACGGGCCTGCCGCCGGGTCTGGGAGCGGTAGACACGAGCCGCGGTCTGCTCGCCGAGCAGCCGCAGCCTGGTCGCGGTGGAGAACCGATCGCGGTCCTTCGCGGCCATGTCCTGCCTCCCCTGCTAGGGCCTGTCGTTCGGATCCTGCCGGGCTCGCGTGCCCTGGCCTGACCCCGACGACAGACCCTACGTGCGCACGTCCCCGGACACGGTACGGGACCGCGGCCGGGGACGTGTGGACGACTTGCTAGCCCGCTACGACCTAGGGCTTGGCGTTCGGATCCTGCCGGGCTCGCGTGCCCTGGCACGCACGCTCACCGATCCGGCCTGATCCGAACGCGGAGCCCTAGCCCTTGAAGCGGGGAAAGGCGCTGCGGCCCGCGTACACCGCGGCGTCGTCGAGGATCTCCTCGATGCGCAGCAGCTGGTTGTACTTGGCGACGCGCTCGGAGCGGGCCGGGGCGCCGGTCTTGATCTGGCCGCAGTTGGTGGCGACGGCGAGGTCGGCGATGGTGACGTCCTCGGTCTCACCGGAGCGGTGGGACATCATGCACTTGAAGCCGTTGCGCTGCGCCAGCTCGACGGCGTCCAGGGTCTCGGTCAGCGAACCGATCTGGTTGACCTTGACGAGCAGGGCGTTGGCCGAGCCCTCCTCGATACCGCGGGCGAGGCGCTCGGGGTTGGTGACGAACAGGTCGTCGCCGACGATCTGGACCTTGCTGCCCAGCTTGTCGTGCAGGACCTTCCAGCCGGCCCAGTCGTCCTCGAACAGCGGGTCCTCGATGGAGACCAGCGGGTAGGAGGCGACGAGCTCCTCGTAGTACTCGGTCATCTCGGCGGCCGAGCGGGACTTGCCCTCGAACTCGTACGTGCCGTCCTTGTAGAACTCGGACGCGGCGACGTCGAGCGCGAGCGCGATGTCCTTGCCGGGGGCGTAGCCGGCTTCCTTGATGGCCTCGAGGATCAGGTCCAGCGCGGCGCGGTTGGAGTCGAGGTTCGGCGCGAAGCCGCCCTCGTCACCGAGGCCGGTGGACAGGCCCTTGGTCTTCAGCACCTTCTTCAGGGTGTGGTAGACCTCGGCGCCCCAGCGAAGGGCCTCGGAGAAGGACTCCGCGCCGATCGGGGCGATCATGAACTCCTGGATGTCCACGTTGGAGTCGGCGTGCGAGCCGCCGTTCAGGATGTTCATCATCGGAACGGGCAGCAGGTGCGCGTTCGGGCCGCCCAGGTAGCGGAAGAGCGGCAGGTCGGAGGCCTCGGAGGCGGCGTGGGCCACGGCCAGCGAGACGCCGAGGATGGCGTTGGCGCCGAGCGAGGACTTGTCCGGGGTGGCGTCCAGGTCGAACATCGCCTGGTCGATCAGGCGCTGCTCGGTGGCGTCGTAGCCGACGAGCTCCGGGCCGATCTGCTCGATGACGGCGAGGACGGCCTTCTCGACACCCTTGCCCTGGTAGCGGTTCTGGTCACCGTCGCGGAGCTCGAGAGCCTCGAACGCACCGGTGGATGCGCCGGACGGAACTGCAGCACGACCCGTGCTGCCGTCGTCGAGGCCAACCTCGACCTCGACCGTGGGGTTGCCTCGGGAGTCCAGGATTTCCCGGGCTACGACGACGTCGATGGACGGCACGAGCATCTCCTTCTGGGATGTGACGCTTGGAGTGCAGGGTCTCATTGGCCTTGCGGCACGAGCCTAACCGGCGGCGGGGCGTCAGCCGCCCGATGCCCGCCTCCTGGGACGAAAAAGGGCATGAACAGCGGGTGCTGGGGACAAAACGCCCCCAATCTACCCACGGGTAACGAGAGAACCCCGGCCCGGCGCGTACGGGGGATGCGCTCCGGACCGGGGTGGTATGCGTCCCCGGGGTCCCCGGGGCCCCGGCTACCAGGGGTCCCGGGGTGCGGGCCGGCGCATGTGCGCCGGCCCGGGTGGGGTCAGCGCAGGTGGAGCTGCTGGCCCGGGTGGATCACGTCGGCGTCGGTGACGACGTCCTTGTTCAGGTCGAACAGCTTCTTCCAGCCGCCCTCGACCTTCTCGGCCGTGGCGATCTTGCTGAGCGTGTCACCGGCCTTGACCTTGTACTCGCCGTCGCCCTTCTTGAAGGACTTGGCGGCCGGCTTCGAGGACTTCGCCGGGGCGGGGGCCTCGGCGCGCTCGGAGCGGGTGGTCGGGGCCTCGGCGCGCTGCTGCGGCTGGGCCTCCTGCGCGGAGCCGGCGTCGTTGGCGGCGTTGGACAGGTTCACGCCGCAGTTCGGCCAGGCACCCTTGCCCTGGCCCGCGAGGACCTTCTCGGCTATCTGGATCTGCTGCGCCTTCGAGGCCTGGTCGGCGGTGGAGGCGAACTGGGTACCGCCGTACGCGGCCCAGGTGGAGGCGGAGAACTGCAGGCCGCCGTAGTACCCGTTACCCGTGTTGATCGACCAGTTGCCGCCGGCCTCGCACTGCGCGACCTGGTCCCACTCGGACGTGGTCGCGGCGGAGGCGGTGGTGGCGCCGAGCAGCGGGGCGGCGACCACCGCACCGGTGACACCGGCGAGCGTGGCGATACGGGTGGCCTTGGACGGGCGACGGTGCTTGGCCTTGCCGGAAAACAGCATGGAACATCTCTCTCACCGACGCCTACGAGGTGAGCTGTCGGGTTCGGGCCAAGTGAGTTGCCCGGCCGCGCAGTCGTGCGCACGGCTCCACCCCAAGCCGGTACCCGCAGTCCATCCTCAACTGCCGGGGCCGGCGCTTACCTTGGTTCCCCCGCTCCTGCCTACGGCGCATACGCGTCGACTACTCCCCCCGACCGACGGCAGGATTCGGCGTGACGGTCAGCGGTGCCCGCGATGGCGAGCGGTTCAGACCGTAAACACAGAGCTCCCCGATGTTCAAAGACGAACATCGGGGAGAAAACGCCCATCCCGCCCCTCCGGAACCGTGCGTTTCTGCAGGTCGAGGCCGGAACGCCCCGTTCCGCCGGGCAAGATGGGCGAGTTGCGGCAAAGAGACCCTTGTCTCAGTTGCACGATTCGGACAAAGGCGCCTGTACTGCCGCTACTTCGGGTCGAGTTCCAGGCTCTGGCCAGGCAGGATCAGGTCGGGGTCGTCACCGACGGTCTCCGCGTTCGCCTCATAAAGGGAACTCCACCCTCCGGGCAGCTTCTGCGAGGCCGCGATGGCCGACAGGGAGTCGCCGGGGCGGACGATGTACGAACCGGGCGCGGCGTCCGCGCCGTTCGCCCGGGCCGGCTCGCCGGCCTCATCGGCCGCGCCCTCGCCGCCGCGTGCCACATCGTCACCTCGCGAGGCGTGACGCCCCGATTCGCGCCCATTGTCCGCATTGCCCGGTTCGGCCGTTCCGGTCGCTCCGGCCGCCCCGGTCGACTTCGGCGCCGTCGGCTCGGCGGCGGGTTCGCCGCGGTGCTTGCCGGTGGCGCTGCCGCTCTCACCGCTGCCGCTGTCGCCGGTCCCGCTGTTGCCGATGCCCTGCGTCGGGGCCGGCGCGGGCTCGGCCGTCTCAGAGGGCGAGGCGGACGTCGAGGGCGCGAGCGAAGCGAGGGGGTTGTCAGACGTCGCCGGCGCGTTCTGCTCCCCGGGGGCCGAGGCGCCCGGGTCGACACCGGTGCCGGTGCCGTCCTGCGTCAGCCCGGCGATGCCCGCGCAGGTCGCCCACGCCTCGGGGCCCTGGGCCTCCAGGACCTTCTCGGCCACGGCTATCTGCTGGGAGCGGCTGGCGAGGTCGGCCCGGTCCGCGTATTCCGTGCCACCGAAGTCCTCCCACGTCTCCTGGGCGAACTGCAGACCGCCGTAGTAGCCGTTGTCCATGTCGGCGCTCCACTGGCCGCCGCTCTCGCAGGCCGCGACGCGATCCCAGGTGGCGGCGTCGGCGGCGGAGGCCGAACCCGCACCGAGAAGGGGGATCGCGATGGCCGATCCCGTCACCCCTGCCGCGACAACGATGGCCGGAGCCTGACGGGGACGACGGTGACGACCTTGGCCGGAAAGCATGCGGGTGCCCTTCGAGTGACTACAGATAACAACTGATGTCTTCTGAGACGACCGTGAAAGTAGCCGGGTTTCCTCGTGTGTCACAAGTCGATGCAGCGGAGATCACGTGAAAGTCACAGTCTTGACGGGTCGTCAGCTGCGTCCAGGTGTGAACTCAACGGGCAGGCTTCGCAATCCACGCATAATGAGACCCCCACGCCAGCGCAAATCGGCCGGATCGCCCGCAAGCCGCAAGTCCGGCATTCTTCGGAGCAGCGTGGCGATCGCGGTCTGGCCTTCCAGCCGGGCCAGCGGAGCGCCGAGGCAGTAGTGGATGCCGTGCCCGTAACCGAGGTGCTGGTTGTCCCGCCGGGAGAGGTCGAGCGCGTCGGGGTCCGTGAACCGCTCCGGGTCCCGGTCGGCGGCGGCGAGCACCACGAGCACCGGGTCCCCCGTCGCGATCTCCTGGCCGCCGATGACGAGGGACTCCGTGGCGAAGCGCCAGGTGGCGAGCTCCACGGGTCCGTCGTAGCGCAGGAGTTCCTCCACGCCCGTCTCCAGCAGCGCCGTCTCACCGGCGGCGAGGGACGCCTGGAGCCGCTCGCGCTGCTCCGGGTGGCGCAGCAGCGCGTACACACCGTTCCCGATGAGGTTCACCGTGGTCTCGAAACCGGCGAACAGCAGGATGAAGGCCATCGCGGCGGCCTCGTTCTCGGTGAGGTGCTCGCCGTGGTCACTCGCCCGGATCAGCCCGGAGATCAGGTCGTCGCCCGGATCCTCGCGCTTGCGGTGGATCAGCTCGGCGAGGTAGCCCCGCATCTTCTTCACCGACCGCGCGACACCTCCGCGCGGCCCGCCGCCGTGACGGATCATCATGCCCGCCCAGTCCCGGAAGTCGTCCTGGTCCTCCGGCGGGACGCCGAGCAGATCGCAGATCGCGTAAATCGGGAGCGGAAAGGCGAACTCGTGGATGAGGTCCGCCTCCCCCTTTTCCACGAAGCCGTCGATGAGCTGATCGGTCAACTGTTGAACACGCGGGGCGAATTCGGCGACGCGCCGCGGGGTGAACGCCTTGGAGACGAGCCGCCGCAACCGGGTGTGGTCGGGCGGGTCGATATTGAGCAGATGCGTCATCAGCTCGGCCTTGCGCTCACCGGGAATTCCCGTCTTCCCCTTCGCGTGCGCGGGCTCGTCGTGATGCGCGGGATTCTTCGACAGCCGCTGGTCGGCGAGCGCCTGCTTGGCGTCGGCGTACCGGGTCACGAGCCACGCCTCCACCCCGCTGGGCAGCCGGGTGCGGTGCACGGGCGCGTGCTCGCGGAGCCAGGCGTACGCGGGATAGGGGTCGGTGGCGAACTCCCACGTGAACAGCTCGGGCCGGTCGGTCACCGCTCGACGGCCTTGATCGCGTCCCGGTAGACGCGGGCGGCGGCACGCAGCGCGGCCTCCGGGTCGACCCCGGCCGCCTCGGCGCGGACGGCCTCGGCCAGCAGTTCGTAGCCGATTCCGTCGCCGGACGGGAGCGGCACGTCGAGCCCCGCCGTACGCACCCGGGACGCCAGCTTGGCTGCGAGCGCCAGGCCGGGCTGGCCGAGCGGTACGCCGTCGGTCACCGAGTCGCGTTGCTTCTCGATCGCCTTCGTGCGGAGCCAGTGCTCCTTCACGTCCTCCGGGGTCTCGGCCTTCTCGTCACCGAAGACATGCGGATGCCGGCGGATCAGCTTCTCGACGATGGTGCCGGCGACGTCGTCGATCGAGAACGGCTCGGCACCGTCCTCCTCGCGGCCCTCCTGCGCGATGCGCGCATGGAAGATCACCTGGAGCAGGACGTCCCCGAGCTCCTCGCGCAGTTCGTCCCGGTCCCCCTCCTCGATCGCCTCGACGAGTTCGTACGCCTCCTCGATCCCGTACTTCGCGAGACCGCGGTGGGTCTGCTGCGAGGACCACGGGCACTCGACACGGATGCGGTCCATGACCTGCACCAGATCGAGCAGCCGCGCGCCCGGGAGGTCGTACGAGCCGGGCAGCAGCTCCAAGTCCGGCATCTGCACCCGGCCCGAGCCGGCGAGCCGGGCGAGCCCGTCGGTCAGCGCCTGGTCACCCTCACCGGCCGGCACGACCACGACGGTGGCGCCGCCCTCGCAGGCGGCGAGGAGTTCCTCGGCGCTCGGCGCGGCGATCTCCACGGCGACGCCGGCCTCGCGGAGGTAGGGCAGCTGCGGGTGCGAGGCATCGGCGCACAGCACCCGGTCGGCCGCCTGCAACGTCTGCCAGGCGGGCCAGGACAGCAGTCCGGGGGCGACGCGATGGCTGGCGGTGAGCAGGACGATGCGGCCGGGAGAAGGGGTGTGTGTGGTCACCCCTCGAACCTACCTCCCGCTACGCGCCCGTCTCGACGGGCTCCTGCGCCTTGGTGACCTGGGCGATCCAGGGCGCCTTGTAGTCGCCGAGCTCGAGCTTCTTGTTGTCCCAGACGCCGAAGCGCGGGTTGACGTCGATGTCGAGCTGGGTGGCGGCGGCGGTGAAGGCGTCGTTCAGCTTCTGCTGGCCCTCGGGGGTGTTGGTGGCGCCCAGTGAGGTGGCGAGCTTGCTGACGAGGAGGTCACGGCGGACGACGTCGTCGAGCTGGCTCGGAGCGACACCGCGCTGCTGCAGATACAAGGCGGCGAGCTGCTCCTCCCCACCGGACTGCTGCACGAGGGCGGCCCGCCCGTCCTGGATCTCCTTGCGGCTGACACGCACCCCGGCGTCCCCGGCGGCACGCTCGACGACCTGCTCGACGATGAGGTCGTAGAGCTTGGCCCGGCTGAGCTGTCCGCTCTCCTTGATGAGCTGGGCGGACTGCGGGGAGCTCTGCTGCGCGGTGCGGACGTCCTTCACCTTCGCCTGGACGGTGGACACGTCGATCCGCTCCCCACCGACGACGGCGGCGGCGCCGGGGTGAGCCTCGTTCCCGCAGCCGGCCAGAAGCGGCGCGGCGACGAGAAGCGCGGCGGAGACGGTGATCGCGGTACGACGACGGCGGTGCAAGGGAGCCTCCCGGCGTGATTGTGCGGCGGTGCACAAAGTCCTGCGGTGATCGATGGTAGGCAGTCCAGGGGGTCTGGGCCACTGATTCACCAAACGATTCGGCTGCGGATCGGGGTGCGCGATGTGCTCGGATCACGGGAGGGCGTGCCCCTCGGTCGGGGGCCGGGCTCGGAAGGGCTCGAATGCGGGGAAGTCGTCCGGGAAGATCGGGTGCCCCACGTTCCGGAAAGCACGTCCAGCAGCACCCTGGTGGACGACCGGTACGGAACGGCGAACGCGACCTGTCCCGCTTCCACGATGAGCGTGGCCACGCCTCGGGCTCACCGACCGGAATCCAGAACAGCCAGTCGGCGTTGGTGGTCCCACCCCACTGGACGAGGTCCTCGGGACGGACCCGAAGACGTCCACCTGCACGTCGAGGCGAGATCAGTCCTCGTCCGGGTTCCACCCGTGACCCACCATGCGCGCGCGCAGCGCCTCGACCCGAGCCCGCCGCAGGCGATTTCCGGCGGTGCTCAGGGCCTCCACGGCCATCCACGTGGCCTCGGCCTCGTGAATCCGCAGGAAGGCTCCCGCTGTGATCCCCACGTTCTCCTCTGACATGCCTTCCGAAAGCACGATCAGGAGTGGTGCGACGTCGGCTTGGTCCAGCCCGTCCGGAAACGCCTCCTCCAGCAGCGCGACCACCCGCAGCAGATGGGACTCCATCTGATCGCACCTCCGTCTTCTCATTGAGATCCGCTGACCGCGAAGACCCGTGCACCGGGAGTACAGCGAGGTTGCACGGAGCGGACACATCCCGCGCACGGGTCAGCTTCGTACGCACACATGTCCTGGCCCGAGGAGCCTGCAGAAGGTCTCCGCAAGGTGGGCGCCCGACTCTCGGCAGCCGCATCGCAGAGCCAACCGGTCGTGACGCTCCCGTTCGAGCAGGGACGCCCGCACCGGTTGCCGCAACCGACATACCTCCAGCTCGGTCCACAGCCTTGGCCCGCACCAGGGCACCCTCTTGGGCACCGGCAAAGAGAAGACCGATCTCCCAGTCCCTGCCCGGATGCCGCACGGCGCAGGGCGGTCACCAGGCCGCCCGCGTGGGGGCCACATGACTTCGAGCCCGCTCTCCCTACAGTGCGGAGCCACGAGATGCGGTCCTTCCCCGCAAGCCTCGTGCTGGCAGCGGTCATGTGCCCGGCCGAAGGCGACAACACCGTGCAGCCATCCTCACCAGTCGGCTCGTAGAAACCGGGTACCTGACGAGCGCCGGCACCGGTTTATGACCGTTGCACTCCCGGACAGGTCGCGGAGCACACCACAGCCGTCGAGGAGGAAGCACGCGATCATTCTGCGCCAAGGGGGCTCGAGTCAGCGTGCAGACCATGAATATGCACGCGAGATGGAGTGCCGCTATATGAACCGAAAGAAGCCGGTTAAACTCGTCATGAAGACGAGGTGCGCATCTCCACTATCTTCTCGGCCTCGGCATCTCTTCCGGCAAGCCGCCCGCCGAGCCGAATTTCGTCGTCAGTCATCGACGGCGCCAGCGAGAAGACTTCATGAATGCCGTCGAAGCTCGGCAGGTCGAGCATTCTCAGAAACCACTTCACCGCTTGCACGTTGTCGGAATCGACGCCGAGCCCGTCTCGGTACCGACAACCCACCGCGAACATCGCGTCGATGTGACCGGCCTCAGCCGCAACCTCGTACCATCGCAGCGCCCCTCCTTCATCGCCGACCGCCTCGAGTTCGTCTCCGAGCCTCGTCGCCGCCTCTTCGATTCCCGCCCGAGCTGCCGCCTCCAAAAGAGGTGCGACATCAGTCAGATCTGCAGGTTCGGAACGTTCGTCCAGAAGGAGAACAGCGAGATTGTACTGAGCGATGATATCCCCGTCGGACGCGGCAAAGCGGAACAATTCCTCCGCAGCATCAACGTCTTTCTCGACGCCCACACCTTCGATGAGGAGGTACCCCAGACTGCGACGCGCTTCATTGTCTCCCGCCTCAGCCGCTTTACGGAACCAGAACGACGCCCGGGCAGGATCCTCGTCCCAGGCCAGAAATACACCACCGAGTACGGTCTGACTGGCCGTGTCTCCGCTGCCCGCCCGCGCTTCCAGCTCGGGCCTGATGGCCGTCAGTCGCTCCCTCGCCGTGGCATCACCGGCCTGGGCGGCGCGAAGGTACCACTTCACGCCGTCGGCATCGTCCGAAAGTGAGGCAAGCTGGAGCATCGCCCTCACATCGCCAGCCTCTGCCTGCTCGAACAGTTCGTCGTGGCTACTCAATTGCGACCTCCCCAGCCAACCGCCTTGCTGCGCAAATGTAGCACAACCAAAACCTCCGAGCCGCCCCACATAGCGAGCACAAACGCGCTCAGATCACCTGCGAGTGTCAATTATCGAGATGTTCCATGTCGCCATTTCGCCAGAATTTTTTTATGCCGACAGGATCGGAAATCACGATGTCCACATCATTCTTGGCTGCATACCAGCTCGCGAATTCTTGGCATGGTCCGCACATCTCTCTGTCAACGTGAATGGGCGCACCCTTGTTGGCTACGATTGCCTGGACCTCGACGTGAGAGTCCTGATAGCGGCCCGGCACTCCGCCGTCGAGACCATGGGGGATTGCCGGCATTCCCATGTTGTTACGTTCACCGGACGCGCTCGCAGTGTGGGTCTTCTCGAACGACTTCGGCTTCTTCGTGCTCCAGCCCGAGAGATAGGCTTTTCCGTTCGAAAGGCCGCCAGTCTTCTTCTTCGAGTGCCTCGGAATTCCGGCCTGGCTGGGATCGCCGAGCTTGCAGTACTCGATGCCCTCGTTGTGAACGAGCACTGAAGCCGTGCCCGTGACCACGTAGTACGTGTGCGCCGTATCAACCGTCAGGTTGTAGACCGCCGCCTGCTGCGTCCACGCCTGGACCGCGTCCACCTGGACCCACGAGCCCGCGCCCGTCTGGAGCCACTGGCCCGGCTCGAGTTCGCCGGCCTTCAGCCACTTCTTCAGGGACGGGACCCAGAACGGGTGGCCCGCCGTGGCCGTGATCGTGTCCGTGGCTTCGCCCTTGTCGCCGTCCGTGTCGACGGTGAGCTTGACGAGCTTCTTGAGGCCCTTGCCCTTGATCGTGTCCGTGACCTCTTGCTTCGAGGTCTCCCCCGTCGTCGGGTCCGTCGCGAGAACCGACTCCCCGGGCTCGATCTTCTCGATCGGTTTGCGCGTGCCGTCGGCCATCACCACCTTCGTGCCCGCGGTGAAGCTGTTGCCCGCGGCCAGCGACGCGACGTCCGAGGCCGTGCTCGCGCACTCCACCGCCGTCTCGACCTTGTCGGCCGTCTCCTCGACGCGGTTCGCGGCCTTGCCGATGTCGTCCGCGTACTTCGCCGCCTTCGACATCATCCGGCCCGCCTTCGCCGCCCGGACCAGGCCCGCGCCCGCGCCGCCCAGGGCCAGGCCCGCCACTGTCGCGACCGCCCAGGCGCAGGCCTCCATGTCGCCCTTGGTCACGCAGTTCTTGATGTCGTTGAAGCCGGTGACCTCGCCAACCACGTTGCCGACGGTCTTCACGCCCTCCCAGACCGCGCCCCAGTCCACCGCGTTGGTGACCGTCTCCACCACATTGCCGACCTGCTCCACGACCGCGTCGCGGATCGCGTTCGTCACCTTCGCGACATCCGCGATCACGTCACGTGTCGCGCTGACCAGGATGGCCGGGAGGTTCGGGTCCGCCGTGACGATCGCCTTGGCGACCGCGAGCAGTGGCTTCGTCGCGGCGACGATCTCCGGGATCGGGTTGTGCTTGGCGACGTAGGACGCCGCCGCCTTGGCCTTCTGGGTGACGTAGACCTTGGCCTGGTACGCAGCTTGTCGGGCCTGTGCGGCCTTCTCTCTGGCCCATTGGGTGACGCCGGTCTTCTGGCCGACCCATTTCGCCGCCCTGACCACATGGTCGACGACCGTCTTGAGGCCCGACTTCCGGTAGGCCCAGCTCGCGGCGTTGCCGATGAAGTTGAGGGTGTTCCGCAGGGCCGCGCCCGGGTGGCGGACGGCGTAGACCACCGCGTTCTTGACCGCGCGGGCGCCCTTGTAGACGTAGCTCGCGCCCTGGGAGACCTTCTTGCCGATCCAGTTGCCGGCCTTCTTGCACCAGCCGCAGCTGGGCCAGTGGCCGTCCGGGTCCGTGTAGTCCATCGGTGAACCGGCGCCGTACGTGTACCGGTTGGCGAGGATCGACGCGCCCGAGGCGTAGGTGTAGGAGTCGCGCGAGTCGAAGGCACCCGTGCCCGGGTCGTACCACCGCGCGCCCATGTTCACCTGGTCGGTGTCGGGGTCGGTGTAGTCGCCCTGGTAACCCGCGTTGCCGGTGACGTCGCCGGTGCCCAGCATCTGGCCGAAGGGGTCGTACGCCGTCGACTGGGTGAGCGAGGCGGCCGAGCCGTTCGTCGGGGACATGTCGCCGACGACGTCGCCGTGCTTGTCGGTGATCGACAGCTGCGCCGGGCCGGTGCCCTCCGCGACGGAGAGCAGTTCGTCCGCCGCGCCGCGGCCGTAGGTGGAGGAGTTGTCCTTCACCGGGTCCGGGGCGAAGCCCGCGTAGCTGAAGTCCACGCCGTTGCGGGACGCCACCCGGTCCAGCGAGTCGTAGGTGTACTGCGTCTCCGACTCGCCCGCCTTGGTCATGCGGTCGAAGGCGTCGAAGGTGAAGTTCTCCGTCAGACCCGAGCTGGTACGGCTGGACAGCGTGCCGCGGGGGGTGTGGTCGTAGGTGTAGTCCCCGTCGGACAGCAGCCGGTTGCGCTCGTCGAACGTCGACGTCTTGGCGCCGTTCTTGACCCGGTTGCCGCTGTCGTCCCACTCGTATTGCGTCGTCCGACCGTCACCCGTCCAGGACGTGAGGCGGCCGGCGTCGTCGTAGTCGTAGGTGTTCTCGCCGGCCTTGGTCGTCCCGACCGTCGTCTTCGACGTCATGTGGTCGTCGGTGTCGTAGCCGTAGTCGGTCGAGGCGACCGTCCCGCCGCCGCTGTTCTTCACCGTGTCGGTGTCGAGCCGGCCCAGATCGTCGTAGGTGAACGAACGGGACTGGCCCGCAGCGTAGTTGACCTGCTTGACCGCACCCGCGTTGTCGTAGCCGTAGTTCTGCGCGACCCCCGTGAGCGGGTCCGTCGCCGTCTGCAGCTGCTGCTTGACGTAGCTGAAGCTCGCCGTGCCCGACGCGTCGGTGCGCGACACGAGCTGGCCGTCGTTGTTGTACTCGTACTCTGCCTTGCCGGACGGGCCGTCCGCCTTCAGCAGCGCGCCGCGGTCGTTGTACTCGTAGGTGTTGTCGCCCTTCGGCGACGACGCCGTGGTGAGCCGCCCGGCGGAGTCGTAGCGGAACGTCTTCTCCGGCGTCGCGACCTCGGCGCCCGAGCCGGTCTCGCGGACCAGCTCGCCGGCCTTGCCGTACTCGCGCTCGCGGACCACACCGCCCGGTGCCGTCAGCTTCACGGCCTGGCCGATCTTGTCGTACTCCGTCGTCCAGGTGCGGGCCTCCGGCGAGGGGTCGCGCGCCGTGGAGGGCTCGATCACCGACTCCGGCAGACCCAGGGTGTTGACCGTGTAGACCGTCTTGTTGCCGCGGCCGTCGGTGTAGCGCGTGCGGTTGCCCACCGCGTCGTAGCCGAAGGACGTGGTGATCGACTTGGTCGCCGAGACCGGTTCGGTCTGGCCGGTCAGCCGGTTCAGTGCGTCGTAGGCGAAGGTCGTCACCCGGTTCAGCGGGTCCGTCGACGAGGTCAGGTTGCCGGCTTCGTCGTAGCCGTAACGCACCTTGCGCAGCTGGCTGTTGGTCGCGTCGAGGTCCGCGTCCTCCATCAGCTGGCCGAGGCGGTCGTACAGCTTGGCCGAGGTGCGGCCGAGGCCGTCGGTCTCGCGCACGGTGCGGCCGGACATGTCGTAGCCGAGCTGGCTGACGACACCGGACGGGTCGACCATGCGGGTCAGCTGGCCGAGCGCGTCGTAGGTGTAGAGGCCGGTACCACCGCCGGGGGCGGTCTGCTTCACGACGTTGCCCGCGTCGTCGTACTCGTTGCGCGTGGTGAAGGCTCCGGGTACCGGCTTGCGCTCGATCCGGGTGCTGGTGACCGGCCGGTCGAGGTCGTCGTAGGTGGACTCGGCGCGCGCCCCGTTCGGGTCGGTGACCGTGAGCACCTGTCCGGTGCGTGTGTAGGTGTACTTCCACTGGGCGCGGTCGTCGCCCGTGCCGACCGGGACGTCCTTGACCGTCATCCGGTTCTGGCGGTCGTAGGTGAACTTGGTGACGCGGCCCAGCGGGTCGGTCGCCTCCACCACATTGCCCAGCGCGTCGTAGGTGTTGCTGGTGCTCGGCGTGACGGGTTCGGTCGAGCCCGGAGGCGTGTAGGACGGGGCGGTGCTGGTGACCGGTCGGCCGAGGGTGTCGTACGTGGTGCGGTTGGTGTTGCCGAGCGCGTCCACGGACTCGGTCACGGCGCCGAAGGTGTCGTAGCCGGTGTAGGTCGTGGGGCGCGAGGCGACGGGGGCGGAGCCGTTCGACTCGGTCTGCACCGTGGGCGCGGTGACCGAGAGGGGGCGGCCCAGCTCGTCGAAGGCGTAGTCCGTGCGGTTGCCCGCCGGGTCCGTCTTGGCCTTGATCAGACCGCGCTGGTCGTACTCGTACGAGGTGGTGCGGGAGTCGGAGCCGTTCTCGACGATCTCCTGCTCGGCGTTGCCCGCGTCGTCGTAGACGTAGCGGACCGTCTCGGCAGTGGCGCTGGTCGGCCACGGCACATTGGAGGCCTGGCCGCTGGTGGCCGTGGTCTCGACGTTGCCGGCCAGGTCGTAGGTGTAGGTGGTGCGCCGGGCGAGCCCGGTCGGGTCCGTGACCTCGGACTTCTGGCGGCCGACCGCGTCGTAGGTGTACTGGGTGACGAGCTTGCCGTTGTCACCGGTCTCGGTGAGGACGTTGCCCGCGCCGTCGTAGGTGTTGGACTCGATCAGGATGTCGCGCTTGGTGCCGTCCGGGTTGCGGAAGTCCTTGAGCGTGATCGACTGGATGAGGTCGTCGCCGTAGTACTGGTAGCTCAGCGTCCGGCCCATGGAGTCGGTGTGCCGGACGACGCGGCCGCCCATGTCGTACGCGTACGACTGGAGGACCGTGTAGCCGTCGTCACCGCCGTCGTCCTCCCAGTCGTGCAACCGCGACTCGGCCATCATGTTCCGCGCGGTGTACAGGTAGGAGAACTTGTTGCCGTTGGCGTCCACCATCGACGTCTTGTTGCCGAGCGCGTCGTAGGTGTACGTCGTCTCGTTGCCCGCGGCGTCGACCGCCTTCTCCGGGCGGCCGTGGTCGTCCATCTCGAACGTCATGACCCGGGTGGCGTCGCCTCCCAGCAGATCGCTGACCTCCGTGCGCACCACGTTGCCGTCGGCGTCGTAGTCGCTGACGGCCTTCTGCTGGTGCTTGCCGAGGGTGACCACATTCGTCGCCGCCGGGTCCGTGGTGGAGACGACGCGGGAGAGCTTGTCGTAGGTGTACGTCGTGGTGACACCCGCCGGCTGCGCGTCCGTGACGGCCGTCTCGGTGAGCTTGCGGCCGAGCGTGTCGTAGGTGAACTTGACGATCGCGCCGGACGGCTGGGTCACCTGCGCCAGATCACCGCTCGTGAAGTACTGGTAGCGGGTGACCTTGTTGCGCGGGTCGGTCGTCGTCAGCGGCAGTCCGGTGGGGGTGTTGCCGCCGCCCACGGCCTGCTCGGCGCCGGTGGTGTAGGTGTGCCTGACGGTGCCGTTGTCGGGCGCGGTCTGGAGGGTGAGCGAACCGGCGGTGTTGTACTGGTACTGCGTACGGAAGCGGTTGTCCGTCGGCCCCGACGAGCGTCCGTCGCGCGTCTCGGTCGGCTGGTCGCCCCTCAGGTCGAAGTCGCCGGACGCGACCGGATACGTGGTGTACGCCGTCTGGCAGTCGTCCTTGCCGCGGCAGGTGGTGCGGCTGGTGACATTGCCGCGGTCGTCGTAGCCGAGGGTGACCTTGTCGCCGTTCTCGCTGACGATCCCGGTCTGGTAGCCGTTGTCGTCGTACTCGAACAGCCGGATCGCGACACCGTCGACCGGGTGCCGGATGAAGTCGGGCTCGCTGCCGCCGTCGCCGGGCGGATTGGTGCAGAAGGCCGGGTCGCCCGGGTCGGGCTGGGTGCAGATCTGCTCGGGCGGATCGGTGCCGGACGGGGTCGGCGACGGGGTGGCGGGCTCGCGCGCGCCGAGCGCCATCGGCTCGCCCAGTCGCAGCATGCGTGCCGTCATGCCGTCGTACTCGTAGAAGTACGGGGCATCCAGCGGGTCGCGGACCTCGACCGTGCGGCGCAGATCCTTGTCGTTGCCGAAGACCGCGGGGGTGCCGATCTTCCAGGTGCCGCCGTTGCGGTCGGTGTACTCCTCGACACGGTCGCGGGAGGTGTCGTACTGCACCTCGGAAGCGACGCGGCCGGACGGCAGGGTCGTCTTCGTCAGCACGGCCGACGCGCGGTTGCCCTCGCGGTAGTGGCCGGTGACGGCCGCGGTGCCGAGGGGGTGGTGGTAGACGGCGACGTCGTCGACGGTGCCGGCGAAGGACTTGGCGCCCGTGGTGCCCCAGCCCGGCCAGGAGGCGGGCGTGGTCGCGTTGGCGGCGCCGATCTGGTTGTACGTCAGATTACCCTGGACCAGCTGCTTTCCAGTGATCGTTCCGGACAACTTGCCGTCCAGGTACAGGGTCTGCGTGGAACCGGACGCGGACAGCACGGCATGGTGCCACTTGCCGTCGTTGACGTTCTTGGTGATGTCGGTGATCGGGGCGACGGTGCCGGTCGAGAACTGGCCGCGCAGTTTGCCGTCCGTGCCGACGTACAGCATCGGGACACCGGTGGTCGGCGTGGTGCCCCATGCTTTGTTCTGGTAGCCGACCAGCGGTCCGCCGACGCCGCCCGCGAAGGTCTTGAACCACACCTCGACCGCCGCGTCACGGCTCTTCTTCAGCGTGCCGGTGGGCAGGTCGACGCGTGAGGTCGAGCCGTTGAAGCCGGCCGCGGTGCCCGGATCGCCGGTGATGGCGCCGGCCGCTCCCAGGGTGACGTTGGTGTAGGTGCCGCGGTCCTTGCCGAGGTTGGCCTCGATGGTGCTGTTCGCCGCCGCGCCCTCCGCCTCACCGAGCCGCCAGTACGACTGGGGGCGGGAGTCGAGGACGGTGGTGCCATAGTGGCTGCCGGTGCCGTGGGTGTACTGGGTGCAGCCGCCCTCCGGGTCGCAGACCTTGTCCAGCAAATCGCCGGTGTAGGTGTACGTCCAGCTCAGCGGAGCTCCGTTGACGGCGTTCGTCGACACCTTGGTGACGTGCGCGCCGGTCCAGGTGAAGGTCAGCGAGCGGCCGCTGCGGGCGTGCAGCGCGGTCGACAGCTTGCCGCTGGAGTAGGTGTAGGTGACGACGTTGGAGGACTTGTCCGTGATCCTCGTCAGCAGGCCGCTCGAGCTGAAGTCGTAGGTCGTGCCGGACTTGTCCTGAAGCTTGTAGGTGCTGGTCGTCGCGTCGTACGTCAGCTTGGCGAAGCGTCCCGGCGGCGGCGCGAACGTGCCGTCGGCGTTCTTGCCGAAGCGCACGTCCTGGCCGTCCGGGTAACGGATGACGACATTGCCGGTGCCGTCGTCGTCCGCCGTGAGGCGCATGTCGTACCGGGTGGACCAGCCGGCACCGAAGGCGAGGTCACGGCGCGGGTCGAGGCTGTTGTACGTCCGCACCAGCGTCAGCTCGGGGCCCACGTTGGTGATCGACGCGTCGATGGCCGCGCTGGTGAAGTTGCCGACGTTCGGGTCGAACTCCTTGCCCTGCGCCTCCGAGAGGCGGGAGGTGATCTCGGGCTGCGGGACGGCCGCGACCATGGCGATCTGCGCGGTCGGCACCTCGTTGGAGGCGTCCTTCACAAAGCCGCGCCACAGATAGGTCTTGCCCCACTTCAGCCGGCCGGCCGGGACCGGGTAGGCGGAGGCGGTCTGATAGGCGGAGGTCGTGCAGCCGGTGGGCTTGCCGTCCTTGTCCGACTCACAGATCTCGTACTTGTACTGGAGGGCCGAGCCGGCCGGTGCGTCGATGTCGACACCGGCGGCCCAGAGCTGCGGGGTGAGTGTCTGCGCCTGGTAGCCGTTGGGCGGGAACTGCTCCTTGACCACCGGAGCGATGTCGAAGACCTGGAGCGTCAGCCGGCCCGGCGGCACCTGCTCGTCGGTGAAGACCTTGCCGCCCTGGCGCACCATCGTGAAGTCGAGCATGTACGTGCCCGGCGGCAGCGCCTTGATCGTCGCGTCGACCGTCGCCTTCGCCCCGTAGGCGAGGTTGCCGGGGAGGCTGCCCGCACGCTGCTGGGTGACCAGCTTGCCCTGGGAGTTGTAGGCCCGGTACGCGAGGTAGTACGTGCCCGGCGTCCAGGTCTCCGCGCCCTTGTTGGTGACCGCGACCTTGACCTTGCCGGCCTGGTTCTGCAGCACGGGCGGGTCGGGGACGGGCTTGGGGAAGGCGTAGGTGGCGCTGTACGGCGAGTGCGTCACGAACAGCTTCGGCGGGTTGGCCGTGGAGTGACCGGTGAACTTCTTGAAAGCGAGCGAGTCGGAGGCCGAAGCACGCAGGGACAGGCCGTGGTTGGGCTGCGTGCCGTCCACCCAGCGCTGCACCAGGTCGCGGCCGCCCTTGCCGAGGTCGTACAGCTCACCGGCGGCCGGGCACGCGGACTGGGACTGGCCGAAGCCGATGTGGCCGTACGCGAACGACTTCGAGGCGAGCGAACCGCCGACCGACGGGCCCGGGTAGGAGGTGCCCGTCCCGGCCGTCCACGACTCGGTCACCGGATGCACCGAGACCGAGCGCGGCTTGCAGGAGGCCGAGTCGAAGTTCACGACCTGGAGCTGCGCACCGAAGATGCGGTGGCGCCGCAGCTCCTCGTCGAGGCCTGGGAAGCCGAGGAAGGAGTACGTGGCACCGTTCGGGCCCTTGCCGACCTGGAGTTCGCTGGAACCGACGACCGAGGCGCCGCCGTTCCTGACGTACATCGAGGTGGAGGCCGCGGTGGTGTCGACGGAGGGGTCGATACGGACCGGGAAGGCGCGGTCCGGGTCGGCGAGCCAGCCGGCGTCGGCGGTCACCTTCAGGGCCTGGCCGCCGCCCTGCTCGATCAGTTCGTAGCGGACGGCGTGCGAGACGGCGCCCTTGGCGTCCTCCATGAAGCCGGCCGGGATGACGGCCTTGGTGCGGCCCTCGGTGTCCGCCAGCACAATCGTTTCGCCGACGGCGCGGGCGGTGAGACCGGTGAGCGTGAGCGGGAAGACGAAGCCGGTGGGGGCGTCGGCGGAGCGCAGGACGAGGGTCTCCTTGACCCCGCCCGCCTGCGAGTCCAGCCACAGATCGGTGCCGGGCAGGACGCTCTCGTACGCGACGCGGCTGCCCTCGGCGCTGCCCTTGGCCGGGGCCGCTCCGCTCAGTCCGTAGCCGAAGTACTCGCCCGAGGGGAAGGTGACGGCGGCGAGCTGCTGGGCGTCCGCGCGCTCGGAGATACGCAGGGCGACGGAGTCGGCGGCATTGGCCCAGCCACCGCTCTGCTCGACCAGGTCGGCATCGATCGGCCGCCAAGTGCCGCTCGCGTCCCGGTAGTTGATGGGCGTGGTGGACAGCTCGCTGGTCTGCGTGCCGTCCTGGTTGGCGTAGGTGCGGCTGCGGGCGTCGCGCTCGGAGGCGATCTCCCGGCTGGTCTTCCGGTCGAAGCCCTTGACCTTCGGCGCGGGCGGCGCGACGACCTCCGCGGTGTTGCGCCCGGCTGCGGGCCGTGCCGACGCCGGATTCGTCAGCGGGTACTTGGACCGCAACGACTCGGGTGCCTCGGTGTTACCGGGCCCGCCCGCCTCGTGACTGCGCCCCTCGGCACTCCCCCAGCGCTGCCCGGGGCCCTTGGCGGCGGCGGGCGTCTCCGGGAAGAGGGGGAATCCGACGCCGGCGACGGCGAGCGAACTGATGGCGATCACCAGGGCGACGGCGACGCCGATGACCTTCGCGACATTGCTGCCGCGCAGCCTGGTCATCAGCAAAGTGCGCGCGTGTCTCCGGTACACCGGCGGTCCCCCCACAGGACAGAAGTCAATGAGCAGTCAGATCCTCACTGTTTTGTGATGACCATGTCGACTGGTTGTGTAGACCATTCACCTGGGCGTTATCTTGTCGTGACCATGAGGCCCGTGATCGCCCGTAATCTTCCGGGTTACCTCGGGGGTTTTGTGATGGCACCTCAAAAACAGTCCACACACCACTGTTTGACGGATCGACAGTTGGGATTCAGATGACGTTCACCTCCAGACGCAAGCGGAGATCCTTCGCCGCGGCGACCACGGCGGCCGCGGCCGCCCTCCCTCTGCTCATCGCGATACCGGGTACGGCGCACGCGGACGAAGCGGCGACCTGCGCACCCAACGGCAAGACGTACGTGGTCAACTCGGTGGGCTCGTTGCTCCAGTACACGATGGCGACGCCGCTGACCGGTTCCACGTTCTCGGGCTACAGTCAGGTCGGCGCGGGCTGGGGGGCCTACGGCAAGGTGCTCGCGGGACCGAAGGGCGAGTTCTACGCCTTCAAGTCGGACGGCACGTACTACGCGCACCGCACGGACAGCGGCACCTGGGACATCAACCCCAAGAGGATCAGCACCGCGCTCGGCTGGCTGGGGAACGCCGCCGACCGGGAGCAGGCCACCGTCGACCGTGACGGATGGCTGTGGGTGGCCGACAACCTCGGCCAGTTGTACGCGTACCGGTACGACCCGACGATCGGGACGAGCGGCGGCCTGAAGTCGCTCAAGATCCTGGACAAGGGCTGGAACCGCTACAACCTGATCACCGCGGGCGACAAGGGCGTCCTGTACGGGCGCGCCGCGGACGGCCGGCTCTACCGGTCCCGTTACGACGTCACCAGCCAGCGCTGGATCGAGCGCCATGTCCTCGTCGGCTCCGCGGCCTGGGGGAACTTCAAGACCATCACGGCGGGCGGCGGCGACACCCTGGTCACCGTCCGGACCAGCGGTGAAGCGCTGTACTACCGCTACGACGAGAACACCCGCACCTGGCCTGTTGTAGCCAAACAGGTAGCGGCCGGCGGATGGCAGAACTTCCCCAACGTCACCTCCCGGCCGGACAACTGCGGCCTGGTCGCCCAGCACACGCCGGCCGCACCGTCGGTGCCCATCGAGGACTTCAGCCGTGCCTCGGCCCTCCAGTCGTCGGCCGGGACGGTGGAGTTCGCGTACGCGCGCCACGACGGAACCGTCCGGCACGGCCGGATGGCGAACCCCAACAAGATCGACGAAGTGCAGTGGAGCAGCATCTCGGAGATCTCGGAGGCCTTCACGGGGGAACCCTCGCTCGCCGAGCAGTCCGACGGCCGGGTCACCGTCACCGCGCACAGCATCATCGGCGGCGTATGGATGCTCAACCAGACCGCCAGGTCCAGCCCGGAATGGGCGAACTGGAGCGACCAGGCAGGCGCGATGGCGCAGCACGCCGTCACGGCGAAGACGCCCGCGGGGCTCCTCGTCCAGTTCGCCGTCGATGCCGGCGGCAAGCCCTGGTACCGCATCCAGACCGCGGTCAACGCCGACTTCATGGGCTGGATGCCGCTGGCCGGCCCGAAGCTCACCGGCTTGACCCCCAAGTTCGTTCGGGACGGCATCCGGCTCTTCGGCAGAAACACCGACGGCACCCTGTCCACGGCTCTGTTCCAGGACGACGGAACCCTGTCGGACTGGACGTCGCTCGGCGACCAGACGGTCACGGGCCCACCGGCCGTGATCGCCTACCCCGGCTCCGGTATACGCGTCATCGCGACAGGCCCCGAGGGCAACGTCGTCACCACGGCCCAGTCCCCCGAGGGGGGAGCGTTCGGCGCGTGGGCCGAGGTCGACACGGTCGCAGCGGCAGGCCCGCCCAGCGCCGTGCTCTCCCCCGCGGGCACCATCCAGATTCTGGTCCGCGGTACCGACGGTCGCATCCACCACAGCGGCGAGACCGCACTGAAGTCCGGCCTCTGGCACTCCTGGAAGCCTGTCGGGTCGGAGATCTCGGCGACCGATCCGACGGCTTTCACGTACCTCGACAACTCCGGGCCGAAGTGGGCGCACTTCTTGCGCACCGCCGACGAGAGGGTCCACATCGGCACGATCGAGCCGCCCGCCGACGTCACTGCCCGCTCGCTGCCCGTCCCTCCTGTGAAGTGAGAAGTTGATGAGACGCGTCTCCACGTACCGTCCGCGCCGTCGCACAGCGATCGTCACCGCGGCCGCCGCCCTCCCCCTGCTCGTCGCGATACCCGGCAGCGCCCATGCCGCCGATGCGGCAGCCTGCACCGCCAATGGCTCGACCTACGCGGTGAACAGCACGGGCTCCTTGCTCCAGTACAAGCTGAAGTCGCCCCTCGACGGCGTCGGCGGCTATCTCAATCCCGCCACCATCGGCTCCAGCTGGCACAACTACCCCCTTGTGCTCTCCGGCCCGGGCGGGAAGTTCTACCTGTTGAGAGCGGACGGAACCTACTACGGTCGGCGCGACGCGAGTGGTGCCTGGCCGGTCAGTGTCCGGAAGATCACCAGCGCGTTCGGCTGGCTCGCGGACGCGGCGGACCGCAACCAGGTGACCATCGACCGTGCGGGCCGGATGTGGGTGCTGCTGGAGAACGGCGATCTCCACGCGTACCAGTACGACGGCTCGGGCGGGGCCTGGAACCCGGCCGGTACGACCTACGTCCACGATCAGGGCTGGAACCGCTACAACCTGATCACCGCTGCGGACGACGGCGTCATCTACGGCCGGTCGGCCACGGACGGGAAGCTCTACCGCTCTCGTTACGACGGCGCGAGCCAGCGCTGGATCGAGCGCCATGTGCTTGTCAGCTCCAGTGACTGGCGCCAGTTCAAGAGCCTGACCTCGAACGGCGGCGACACCCTGCTGGCCGTCAAGACGACCGGTGAGGCCCTGTACTACCGATTCGACGAGAACACCCGGACCTGGCCGGTGAGCCGTGCGCAGGTGGGCAGTTCCGGTTGGCAGAACCTCCTTAGTGTGTCGGCCGCGCCCGACAACTGCCGGATCCTGGCGAACCACACGCCCCCCGCACCGGCGCTCGCCCAGGAGTCCTACAGCCGGGGGTCGGTGATGCAGTCGTCCGCCGGTTCGCTGGAGTTCGCGTACACCGACAACATCGGCCGGCTGGTGCACGGCCGGATGGCCGACGCGTCGGACACCAGCAGCGTGCAGTGGACCACCGTCTCGGGCAATGAGGCCTTCACAGGGACCCCCTCGCTCGCCGAACAGGCCGACGGCCGGATCGTTGTCACCGGACACAACATCTCGGGGGCCACCTCGCAGCTCAACCAGGTCGCCAAGTCCAGTGCCGACTGGGCGCCCTGGATCAATCTGGCCGGCGCCATGACGCAGCACGCGGTGACCGCGAAGACGCCGTCGGGGCTGCTCGCGCAGTTCGCCGCCGACGCGGGCGGCAGGCCCTGGTACCGCGTCCAGACCGCGGTCAACGGCGATCTGAAGGGCTGGATGCCGCTGGCCGGCTCCGGCTTCGCCGGGTCCTTCACCACGGTGACCGTGCGCGACGGGATCCAGCTCTTCGGCCGGAACGCGTCGGGTGTGCTGAGCACGGCCCTGTTCAGGGCGGACGGCACGCTCACCGCCTGGAGCCCGCTCGGCACCCGGGCCGTCACCGGCACCCCGGCCGCGGTCGTCTACCCCGGCTACCGCATCCGCCTCTTCGCCACCGACGTCGACGGCAAGGTCGTCACCGCCGGGCAGCCCACCGAGGGCGGTGCGTACGGCGAGTGGAGCCAGGTCGGCGACCTCACGGTCAAGGGCTCGCCGAGTGCGGTGATCTCTCCGCTGACGGGCCTCACCGAGATCGTCGCGCGTGGAGCGGACGACAACTTCATCCACAACACGGGTGAGACCACGCAGGCTTCCGGGGTCTGGCGCACCTGGAAGCAGGAGAGCTTCGAGGCGTCCGCGACCGAGCCGACCGCGCTGACCTACACGAACAGCAACGGGCCTGCCTGGGCGTACTCCTTCCGCACGTCCGACAACCAGACGCGCCTGTACGCCGCACAGCAGACGTCGGCGTTCAGCGCGCGCTCGCTGCCCACGCCTCCGGCCGGCTGACAGCGGCCCGGAGTCATCCGGGAGACAGGCCCGCGATACGGGGGCGGCGCCCTCGACGGCACCGCTGCGGGGGCGGCGCTTGCGCCGCCCCCGTACGCGCCGCCACTGGGCTCAGCCCCGCACCCGCTCCGGCTCCCGCTCCCGCCCCGCCGGCTCCGGACGCAGCATGATCGTCCGGGAGACCACGAAGGTGATCGGAATGGCCGCCGCCGCCGAGATCAGCGGTGCGTAGCGGGTGGCGAAGTGCAGCACGTCCACCAGGACGTACACGCCCGTCGTCGTGACCACGAAGTTCGCCGCGTTGGTGAGCGGGAAGAGCAGGAACTTCCGCCAGGTCGGGCGGGTCCGGTAGGTGAAGTGCGAGGTCAGGAAGAACGACCCGATCATGCTCAGCAGGAAAGCGATCACATGCGCCGCGACATACGGCAGCCAGGTCAGCAGGATCAGGTACAGGCCGTAGTACGTCCCGGTGTTCACCGCTCCCACCAGGGCGAATCTGACCATCTGGCCCCGGACCGTCATCGTCTTACGAGCTCCCCCGTGTGTGCGGGCCGGTCTCCCTCCTGCTCACGCGGGAGGCCGGCGTTGGTGGCCTTCACCAGGTAGTGCGGCCGCCGTTTCACCTCGTAGTAGATACGGCCGACGTACTCGCCGACCACCCCCAGCATCAGCATCTGGACGCCGGCGAGTGCGGTGACCACCACCAGCAGGGTGACATATCCCGGAGTGTCCACGCCGTTCACCATGGCGACACCGACGATCCAGGCGGAATACGCCATGGCGACGGTGAGCAGGACCAGACCGAGATAGACGGCGGCCCGCAGCGGCTTGTTGTTGAAGGAGAGAAGTCCGTCGAGACCGTAGTTGAGCAGTTTTCCGAAGCTCCATTTGGAGCGCCCCTGCTCACGCAGCGCATTCTCGTACTCGAAGGTCGTCGTGCGGAAACCCACCCACGCGAACAGGCCTTTGGAGAAGCGGTTGTACTCGGTGAGTTCGAGAACGGCGTCGACGGTACGGCGCGACAGCAGCCGGAAGTCACCCACGCCGTCGACCAGCTCCACGTCGACCAGCCGGTTGATCAGCCAGTAGTAGGCGCGCGCGGTGATGGTCCTGGTGACCCGGTCGCCGGTGCGCGTACGGCGCGCGATGACCTGGTCGAAACCCTCCTCGTGCAGCGTCAGCATGCGCCTGACCAGCTCCGGAGGGTGCTGGAGGTCGGCGTCCATGATGACCACCGCGTCGCCTTCGGCGTGCTGGAGGCCGGCGAGCATCGCGGCCTCCTTGCCGAAGTTGCGGCTGAAGGAGACATAGCGGGTACGAGGGTCGGCCTCGGCGATCTCCTCGAGGAGAGGGAGCGTCCGGTCCTGACTTCCGTCATCGACGTAGACCAGCTCGAATTCCTGCCCCAGCAGGGAAAGTTCGGCGGTCACATGGTCGTGGAAGCGGCCGATGATCTCCTCTTCGTTGAAGCACGGGACAACTATCGAGATCAGCACGGAAGAACAACATCCCACCCGAATGTCGTCGGTGGATTCGCCACATGACGACTGGGCGACCACTGCGTGAACTGGGCTGCCCGCAGGGTGTTTTCACGATCGGCGCTGGCATATTCGAGACATCATGTCGACTTTGGAATCCGTGCGCGGCCGCGCCGCCGCCCTCGCCGCGCTGATCACCGTGGGTGCCGTGTGCACCGGTGACGCCGTCGCCCGCAGCTTCCCGTTCGGGTCCCGTACCCGCAGCGTGAACGACCTCGGCAACCAGTTCGTCCCGTTCCACGCGCATCTGTGGGATCTGCTGCACGGCCGTGCCGACGGCGGCGTCCTGCTCAACTGGCAGTCCGGGTACGGCACCAGCTTCCTGCCCGACCTCGGGACCTATCTGACCAGCCCCTTCTCGGTGCTGGTCGGGCTGTTCCCGCGGGACGAGATCGATCTGGCCGTCTATGTGGTCACGCTGCTGAAGATGGCCACGGCGGCCGCGGCCATGGCCTGGCTGCTGTTCGCGCTGCACAAGGGCGGGCGCTGGTGGATGGCGGCGGTGCTGGGCGCCTCGTACGCCCTGTGCGGCTGGTCGGTCGTCGAGGCCTCGTACAACCCGATGTGGATGGACGGGCTCGTCGCCTTCCCGCTGCTGTGCCTGGTCGGTGAGTGGGCGCGCACGGCGCGGCGGCCGGTCCTCGGGCCCCTCGTCGTCACCGTCGCCTGGGTCGCCAACTTCTACACCGCCTACATGGCGACCATCGGGGCCGCACTGGTGCTGGCGGTCCGGCTGTTGCTGTCGGACACGGACGCGCGCGAGCGGATACGGGCGCTGCTGCGGGCCGTGTGGTCCGTGCTCCTCGGGATCGCGCTGGCCACGCCCGTCCTGATCCCGGTCTTCCTCGGCTCGAAGCACGCCTACCCGGGGTGGACGAAGGAGTTCGCGCCCGCCGGCTGGGGCGATGTGTTCGCCCGTACGCTGCCGGCGACGTACAGCTTCTTCACGCCCGCGGTCTTCCTCGGCAGCGGCGCGCTGCTGCTCGCCTGCGCGCTCGCCTTCAACAGCGCGGTCCCCCGCCGCGAGCGGTGGCTGTGGTCGGGGCTCGCGGCGGCGACGCTGGTGTCCCTCCAGTGGGCGCCGACGCATCTGGTGTGGCACGTCTTCGCGACGCCCAACGGCAGCCCCTACCGGCAGACGTTCGTCTTCGCCGGAATCCTGGTGATCGCCGCCTGGATCTGCCTCTCGTACGAGTGGCCAGGGCGGCGGGCGCTGCTCGGCGGCGGGGCCGTGGTCGCGCTGGTCGCGCTCGGGGCGTCCACCAGCGAGTTGGTCACCGCCTGGACCTTCCCGCTGTTCGCGGCCGGGATCGCCGCGGTGCTCGGCGGTCTGCTGCTGGCCCGGCGCGGGAAGTACGTCGTGGTGGCCGCCCTGTTGCTGTGCGGCGCACTGGTCGGGCAGGCGGCCGCGACCACCGCGTACGCCGACCGTCAGCGGCTCGGCAGGCTGGACGACCATCCGGCCTGGGGCGAGCAGCACAGCGAGCGGGCGGCCGCCGTGGCCGGGGCGGACGGCTGGCCCGCGTACCGCACCGACGTGGGCCGTGACCAGGTCACCGGCAACGATCCCATCCTGATGGGCGGTCAGGGCGGCTCGTACTACAGCAGCCACACGCCCGACGTGTTCACGCGCACGCTGGCCGCGCTCGGCGCCGGCTGGACGTCCAACGGACGCAGCGTGCAGTCCCTCGACAACCCGGTCACCGACGCGATCTTCTCGGTCGGCGCCCGGGTGCGCACCCTCCCCGGGCAGCGCCCCCGGGCGATCCGGGCGGAGCGGACTCCGCCGCTGGTGACCGTCCGGGGAGCCGAGCCGCAGGGCCGGTACGGGTGGAACCCCTTCCGCAACCAGGAGCTCCTGCTCGGCTCCCCGGTCTACGGCGACCCGGTGGACGGTGCCTGCCCGGTGGGCAGCGAGGTCTTCCTGTGGGCGCCCGATTACACCGGCAAGGCCCGGCTCGGCAGCGCGCCGTGGGTGACGCTGCGCGGCGGACAGCCCAAGCGGCGTGCCGCGCTCACCTCGCTGGGCGTGGTGAACTCCCCCGGCGTCCAGGTGAGTTACAGCCAGGGAACGCCGCGTACGACGCTGGGCTGTCTGGACCGGGCGAAGCTCGACGCCGCGGTGGCGGAACTGACCTCGACCGGAGCGGTGTCGATGCGGGTCACACAGAGCGGCGTACACGCCGAGCTGCCGCCCGGCACCCGCGGGACGGCCGTGCTCGCCGCACCCCGGATCGCGGGGTGGAGTTGCAACGGCAGGCCGGCGGGCTCCTACCTCGGGCTCGTCGCCGTACCGCTGGAGGAGGGCTCGACGACGGTCGACTGCTCGTTCCGGCCTCCGGGACTGAAGGCGGGGGCCCTCACCGGAGCGGCCGGACTGCTGGCGCTCATCGCGCTGGGCGTGCTGCCGAGGTTCCGTACGCGGATGCGCAGTCGCGCCTCCAAAACCGCCACGGTCACAACGGGCACGGACACCGGCACCGGCATCCACCCCGGCACCGATGTCGTCAACACACCACACCAGGAGTCGTACTGACTGTTCATCAGTCTTTGATCTTCCGGCGGATCTTGTTCACGTGAAGGCCACCGCAGGGTTCACCTGGCGACGCCTAACGTCCAGACCATGACTAGGACTTCACCCCGTGCACACATAAGACGCACCGCTCTCACCGCCGCTCTCGCGGTCGCCGTACCCCTGCTCGTGACGCTTCCCGCCGGCAGCGCCCAGGCGGCCGCCGCCCCGGTCACCTGCAACGGCATCGGTCCCACGTACATGCTCGACTCGGCGGGCAAGCTGATCCGCTCGGACATGCCCTCCCCGCTGACGGGTTCGGCCCTGCCGGCCGGTGGCGTCATCGACACCACCTGGACCGGTTACGGGAACATGCTCGCCGGTCCCGGCGCGTCCTTCTACGGCGTCAAGTCGGACGGCCTTTACTACTCCCACCGCGTCACCGCCACCACCACGTGGGACGTGCACCACCGGAAGATCAGCACCGGCTTCGCGGAGTTCGACAACGCCGGGCGCAAGGACGACATCACCCTCGACCGCGGCGGCTACATCTGGACCCTGGCCGGCGACAACCTGCGCTGGCACCGGTACGACGCCGCCGCCGAGGCGTTCGTGACCGGCAGCGGAAGAATCGTCGCCTCGGACTGGGGCCGTTACGACGCGATCTATGCCACCGACAAGGGTGTGATCTACGGCCGCGGGGCCACCGACCACAAGCTCTACCGTTCCCGTTACGACGTCACCAGCCAGCGCTGGATCGAGCGCCACGTCCTGGAGTCCGCGGCCGACTGGAGCGACTCCAAGACCATCACCTCCTACGGCGGCGACACCATCTTCCGGGTCAAGGGCAGCGGAGCGGTCGCGTACTACCGCTTCGACGAGGGCCTCGGGGACTTCCCGGTCTACAACAAGCAGGTCGAGGCCAGTGGCTGGGCGGGGTACACCGCGGTGTCCGGCGCGCCCGACGGCTGCCGGATCGATGTGAACCACACCCCCGCCTCGCCGTCCATCGCGCTGGAGAACTACAGCCGCGCCTCGGTGACGCAGTTGTCGGCCGGTTCGCTGGAGTTCGCGTACACCGACAACATCGGGCACCTGGTGCACGGCCGGGCGACGGACGCGTCCGACCTCAACGGCGTCCAGTGGACGACGATCTCCGGCAACGAGGCCTTCTCCGGACAGCCCTCGCTCGCCGAGCACACCGACGGGCGCGTGGTCGTCTCCGCGCACAACATCTCCGGCAGCGTCTGGCAGCGCAACCAGGCAGCCAAGTCCAGTGCCGACTGGGGCGGCTGGATCAACCTGGCCGGTGCGATGGCGCAGCACGTCGTGACCGGGAAGACCCCCACCGGGCTGCTCGTGCAGTTCGCCGTGGCCGCCGACGGCAAGCCCTGGTACCGCATCCAGCAGCGCGCGAACGTGGACTTCATGGGCTGGACGCCGCTCGCCGGCTCCGGCTTCACCGGCCCCTTCACCGCTGTGACCGTGCGCGACGGCATCCAGCTCTTCGGCACGAACTCCTCCGGCGTCCTGAGCACCGCGCTGTTCAAGGAGGCCGGAACCCTGTCCTCCTGGTCCGCTCTCGGCGCCCAGGGCATCTCCGGCACCCCGACCGTGGTGGTGTACCCCGGCTACCGCCTGCGCGTCTTCGCGACGGACGGTCTCGGCAAGGTCATGACCGCGGCACAGTCGGCCGAAGGCGGCGCCTACGGCCAGTGGAGCGCGCTCGGTGACGCCGCACAGGACGGCACCACCCCGGTCACCCTCACCGCCGACGGTTCCCCGAGCGCGGTGATCTCCCCGCTGACCGGTCTCACCGAGGTCGTCGTCCGCGGCAGCGACGGCACCATGTACAGCACCGGTGAGACCACCCAGGGCTCCGGCGCCTGGCGCACCTGGCAGAAGGTCTCCTCCGAGACGTCCGCCACGGAACCGACCGCGTTCACCTACACCAACTCCGCGGGTCCGGCCTGGGCATACTCCTTCCGCACGCCCGACAACCAGACCCGCGTGTACCAGGTCCAGGTGACATCGCCGCTCGCCGCGATGCGCACCGCGGACAAGGCACCGGACTTCGCCGGGCGCGCGCTGCCCCGCCCGTAGTCCCCGCACACCGCACGCCGCCGCCCGGTCCGGCCAGGACCGGGCGGCGGCGGCGTCTCACCGTCGCACCGTCGCACCGTCGCACCGAGAAAGGCCCCATCCCTGTGCCCGATGTCCGCACCCGGCTCAGACGCGCACTCGCCGGTCCGATTCTGCTTCTGGCGGCCACCGTCGCCCCCGTCGCGGCCGCGCCACCCGCCGCCGCGAGCGGCACCCAGACGTCCACCGACGCGCTGACCGGTACGGAGCAGATCCTCTTCCGCTCCGGCACCGGGGGCTACGGCTGCTTCCGCATCCCGGCCCTCGTCCGCAGTAAGGCGGGCACGCTGCTCGCCTTCGCCGAGGCCCGCAAGTCACCCTCCTGCGCCGACCGCGGTCCCATCGACATCGTCGTCCGCCGGTCCACCAACGACGGCCGGACCTGGGGTCCGGTCAGGGTGGCGCTCGCGGGCAGCGAGAGCGACCCGGAGGCTCCCTTCACCCGCGGCAACGCCTCGCCCGTCGCCGACGAGATCACCGGCGACGTCTTTCTGCTCTCCACGTCGGAGCCGGCGACCGCCGGGCCCGGCGGCAAGCGACTCCCCTGGCTCCAGCGCAGCACCGACGACGGACTCACCTTCGGCGCACCCACGCCGCTGCCGCGGCTCAGCGGCGCCGACAAGGGCTGGTACGGCACCGGTCCCGCGCACGGCATCCAGCTGACGCAGGGCCCGGCCAAGGGCCGCCTCGTGGTGGGGGCCTACGAGAGCCCCAGCTCCACCACGCAGTACGTCGGACTGCTCTACAGCGACGACCACGGAGCGAGCTGGCACACCAGCGAGACCGCGAACTCCTACGAGAAGGACGTGCTGCTGCCGGGCGAGCCCGCGGTCGCCGAACTGCCCGGTGGAGACGTCTACATCGCGGCCCGCAACAACACCCCGGCCGGCCATCGCACGCACGCCGTGAGCACCGACGCGGGCACCACAGCGCCCGTCCAGCGAATCGTTTCCGGTCTCGTCACCCCGCAGGTGCAGGGGTCGGTGCTGGCGCTGCGGCAGACCTACCGCAGCACCCCGGGAGACACCCTCGTCTTCGCGGCGCCGTCCCACGCCACCGACCGGCAGTCCCTGCGCATCCGCTACTCGACGGACCGGGGCACCACCTGGCGCGACGCACCGGGCGGTCAGATCAACAACAAGCGCGCGGGATACTCCGATCTGGCCGAGCTCGGCGACGGAGAGCTCGGGCTCCTCTATGAGGGCGGCACGGACTTCTCCGCCGCCAACCTCTACTTCAACCGCTTCACCCCCTCCTCGGTCGGCGTGCCCGGCACCTTCACCGGCACCCCGTACCCGCAGCCCTCGCCGCCCGCAGGGCGGACCACACCGGACGCCGGCCCCGAAGCCAACGACGCCTATCTGGGTGGCGGTTCGGCACTCGGCAGCGGCCGCTTCGGCCAGGGCCTGGTGCTGGACGGGACGGGAGACACGGCCGATCTGCCGTACACCCCGTCCCTGAATCCGGGCGCGGGGGACGTCACGTACTCGATGTTCTTCCGCTACTCGGCGACGGCGAGCAGCCCGCAGCAGGCCCTGATGTGGGCCTACGGCTTCGGCGCGGGCAAACCCCAGATGTGGGTGCGCGCCCAGCCCGGCCAGGACCGGCTGTACGCCTGGGCCCAGACCACCGCCGGGTCGGTGGGGATCGCGCTGCCCGACCCCGGCGCCTCGATCGCGTACGGGGACGGCGCCTGGCATCAGCTGTCGCTGGTCCGCTCGGCCGGACAGTTCCGGCTGGCCGTGGACGGCGGCGTGCCCGCGCTCGGCACCGGGGCGACCGGCTCGCTGACCGACGGCCGCGCCCAGGGCGTCGACGGCATCCGGCTGGGCGCCAAGCCGGCCGCCGGCGCGGGCGAGCACTTCAGCGGTTCGCTCGACGAGTTCCGGCTCCACCGCACCGCTCTGACGGACGGCCAGCTGGAGTCACTGCGGACGTCCAACAGCGCCCCGGACGCGGAGGCCACCCGGTCCGTGCGGCTGCCCTTCCAGTCCGTGGACACCGCCGAGGTGCCCGCGCTCACGCCGGTGGGCGTCGAGGACGACGTCTCCGGCCACTGCGCCGACGGCACCCTGCTCGGCGGCCTCCCCACCGAAACGGCGGGACGCGTCGGCAAGGGGGCGATCGGCGTCTCGGCCACCCGGCCGGGCGTCGAGGTGCCCTACGTCCCGGCGCTCGGCGTCGGCTCCGGGGACTTCACCTACACGATGTGGTTCGCGCACTCGGCGAGCCGGACGACCCCGAACGCGGCGCTGCTGTGGGCGTACGGCTCCGCGTCCGGCGAGCCGTCGCTGTGGGTGCGGGCCCAGCCCGCCCAGGACCGGCTGTACGCCTGGGCCCAGACCCCGGCGGGACCGGTGCAGATCGCGCTGCCCGACCTGGGCGCCTCGGTCGCGTACGGCGACGGGGGCTGGCATCTGCTGGCCCTCAGCCGCAGCGGCGGCACCCTGCGGCTGAGTGTGGACGGAGGCCCCGCCGTGGAGGCAGGCGGACTGTCCGGGTCGCTGACGGCCGCGGCGAACCCGGAGGGCCTGCGCGTCGGCTCCAAGCCGGGCAACTCCGACGTCCTCACCGGGCGCGTCGACGACGTGCGGCTCTACCCGCGCGCGCTCGGCGACGCCGAAGTGACGAAGGTCGCGCAGTCCGCGGTGGGTTCGACCGGCGGCTACCCCGCCGACCTCCCCTCGCTGTGGTGGTCCATGGAGGCCGGGAACACCGAGGTCCACTCGGTGGCACGGCCCGCGGCCGGGCCGGCGACACCCGACACGTCCGCGCACTGCAACCACGCTCACGTCCGGGGCGGTGCCCTGCCCTCGGGCGGAGGCCGGTTCGGCGACGGGCTCGCGCTCGACGGCACGGACGACGGCGTGGAGCTGCCGTACGGCGCCGACGAGGCCCTGGGCGCAGGGGACTTCACCGTCGCGACCTGGCTGAAGTACACCGCGGGCCCGTCGACGGGCAGCCAGGTGGTCCTGTGGGCGTACGGGACGGGCAGCTCGGAACGGCAGCTGTGGCTGCGCGCCCAGCCGGGCCAGGACCGGCTCTCCGCACTCCTCCAGACGGACACCGCGGCCGTGCCGCTGTACGCAAGCGACAGCGGCAGCTCGTCCGCCTTCGGCGACGGGGCCTGGCACCACGTCGTGATCGAACGCTCCGGCGGGCTGGTGTCGCTGTCGGTCGACGGCAGGGTCCTGGACGACGCACCCGCCCCGACCGGTTCGGTGACCTACGGCGACAGCTTCGCGGTGACCGGCTTCCAGCTGGGCGCGCGGCCGGACGGTGTGGAGCGGTTCAAGGGGTCGCTGGACGAGTTCCGGCTGATCCGGCGGTCGCTGAGCGAGACGGAGGCGGCCTCGCTGAGGTCGTCCAACGCGGACACCGGGACGGCGACCACGGTGAGGCTGCCGTTCGAATCGGTGAGCGCTCAGGGCTACGCCCGGATGTGACGAGCCCCTCGCGGTGACCCGCAGCCACGCACAGCCACCCGCCGTGCACCTTCCGCCGCCGGCCGGGCGCCCCACACGGCCCGGCCGGCGGCGGGGGCCACGGGGCCCGGAAGCGGGTGCCCACCCCACCGATCACGGTCCCCGGCGCCGCGTCGCCGCGACGACGCCAACACTTCACCTGGCTCACACCGGCCCGTGGTGTGCGTGCCGCCCGTTCACGCCTACGTTCCCGACATGCCCTCTCTGTTGCGCAACCGTCTGACGAAGCGAGTCCTGCACCCCGCGGTCGCCGCGGTCGACCACCTCCTGGACCGTGGTGCGGTCCGGAACGCGAAGCCCCTGCGGCACGAACTCGACGTCCTGCGGCGAGAGATGGACGAGATGAAGCGGCAGCAGTACGCGGTCGGGCTGCTGTTCGACGCCACGGCCCGCAGCGGCCACCGCGTCCCGCAGGAACGGCAGGTCGACATGCTGGTGGGCGCGATACAGACAGTGAGCGGCGGCACGGAGCACGCCCGCCGGAACGTGGTCGTCGCCTACCGCACGCTGATCGCGATGGAAGCCCTCGCGGTGGGCCGGATCGCGGGCTCCACCTCGAACATCTGCGGAAAGCTCGCCACCGTTCCGCTGCTCTCCCCGCCCAACGGCAACATTCTGGAGATCGGCACCCTGCACGGGCTGTTCGCCTCCGCTCTGCTGCGCATGGTCCACCGGGCCGGCATCGAGCCCGACCTCACCATCGTCGACCCGCTGGCCGGAGCGCAGCTCCAGCCGGGCACCTCGACGGGCGCCGACCCCACCGGGACCCCGGTGCGCGAGGACGTGGTGCGGGCCAACCTGGCGCTCGGCGGCAGCCGGGCGGGCCTCGACGCCCGGATCCAGCAGGGCTTCTCCTCCGACCCCGAGGTGCGTGCGGCGGTCTCCGACCGGAAGTACGGCGTGATCATCGTGGACGGCGACCACTCCGAGGAGGGCGTGCGCGCCGATCTGGAGTGGGTCGAGGAGATCGCCGCCCCCGGCGGCATCGTGGTCCTCGACGACTACGGCGACGTGGCGTGGCCCGGTGTCCAGGACGCGCTGGACAAGCACCTGGTGGGCGGGACCTCACGGCTGCGCATGCTGGGCCGGGTCGCCACGTCCGCGTTCCTGCGCGCCGACTGAGCATCCGGCATGCGCGGCCCCGTGCTCAGGAGCGTCAGCGGCTGAAGAACTTCTGCTGCCGGCTGATCGCGCGGCGCAGCTCCTGAGGCAGCTGGTGATAGGGCCCGTACGCCCGCTCCGTGTCGTACAGCAGACCCTGGAACTGCTGCTGGGCCGCCGTGTGATCGCCCACGGCCAGCAGCAGGTTCCCGATCCGGTGCCGCACGTCGAAGGCCCGGGCCGGGTCGGAACTCGCCGACTGCTGGTTCTCGTAGAACGGCAGGACCGCCCGGTACTCGGCGAGAGCGGCGGCCGGCTCGCCGAGCTGCTCCAGACACTGCGCCGCGTCGTAGCGGAACTGAAGCGTCTGCGGGTCGGCCGGTCCCGCCTCCGCGGCCCGGTCGTCCGCGAGGCGGCGCAGCTCCGGCAGCGCCCGGCGGTACTGCCCGTCGTCCATCAGGGTGGTGGCGTACTGCTTGCGCAGGATGCGCACGACCGGCGAGTGCTCGCCGTGCTCGGCGGCGGCCGCCGGGAGGATCCCGCCGAGGATGTCCACGGCCCGGGTGATGCTGCCCTCGCCGAGCAGACGCTTGGCCTCGTCGACGGCGCCCGCGACATCGGGGCGCGGCGCGGGCGGGGCGGTGGGCATCGCGGGCGGTGGGGTGGCGACCCGGTCGGGCCAGGGTGCGTGCGGGCGCAGGAAGGGGCGGGTCGGATCGAGCGGACCGCCCGCCGGGGTCCGTACGGCGGAGGCCGCGGGCATGCCGCGCACCGGCAGCAGCGGCGCGAGCGCCTCGTACACGTCCTGGGCGCCGGAGGGGCGGTGCTGCGGGTCCTTGGCGAGCAGCCGCAGGACGAGCGCCTCCAGCGGCTCGGGGATCTCCGGGCGTAGCCGGCGGATCGGGAGCGGCGCCTCGTACAGGTGACGGTGCAGCACCCCGAGCGCGGTGGAACCGGCGAACGGCACGTTCCCGCTGAGCAGTTCGTGCAGCAGCACCCCGAGGGCGTACAGATCGGTGTACGGGCCGACGGCGCCGCCCATCGCCTGCTCGGGGGCCATGTAGGCGGGGCTGCCGATCGGTGAGCCGGTGTGGGTGAGGCGCGTGGTGTCGGTGTCGATGACGGAGGCGACGCCGAGATCGAGGACGGTGACGGTGCCGTCCGGCTTCACCATCACGTTCCGCGGCTTGAGGTCGCGGTGGACGATGGGCACGGCGTGCACGGCGGCGAGGACGGCGCACAGCTGGGCGGCGACCGAGACGGCCCACTGCCAGGGGTAGGGCTCGTGCTCGGCGAGATGGTCGGCGAGGTCGGCGCCCTCGACGTACTGCATGACGAGATAGAGGTCGTCGTCGTCGCTGCCCGCGTCGTGGACGGTGACCAGGCCCGGGTGCGAGACCTGGGCGGTCACCCGGCACTCGCGCACGAAGCGGCGGCGCATCTCGCCGGCGGCGGTCGCGGCGGCCATGTGGTCGGGGCGCAGCAGCTTGACGGCGACCCGGCGGTCGAGCCGCCCGTCGTACGCCGTCCAGACCTGGCCCATGCCACCCTGCCCGATGATGGTGGAGAGCTCGTAACGGCCCGCGATGACGCGTCCGTTCACCGGCCCTGCTCCTTGCGCAGGTAGTCACTCAGCTCGTCGAGCTCGGCGCGTACCTGGTCGATGCGGGGCTTGTCGGAGGGCGCGTGCGGCTGCCCCTGCGGCTGGGGTGCCGGGTGCGGCGGCGGTGTCCGGTGCGGCTGTTGAGCCTGGTGCGGCTGCTGCGGCGGGATCGGCTGCGCGGGCGGGTAGCCGTAGCCCGGCGCCGGTGTCGCCGGCGGGATCGGCGCGGACTGCACCGGATGCCCCATGGGATGGGCCGGCGGCCCGTAGGCGTTCCAGGCGGGACGCGGCTGCTGGTAGTGACGTATGTCCGCCACCAGATAGTGCACGGGCACACCGAGAGCCATGCCGAACAGCACGGCCATGCACACGTAGTCGACCGGGCGCGGCTCCGCCTCCTGGGCGGCGTTCACCTCGGCCTCGGAGCCGAAGATCCCGATGACCACGAAGGTGGTGATCGACAGGGCGAGGCTCAGCCAGAACAGCAGCCAGTCCGTGCGCCGGCGGCGCATGACGGCGATCCGCAGCATCGTGCCCCAGGCGAGGAGGCCGCAGGTGAGCAGCGCGAGGGCCACGAAGAGCACGCGGAGGGTGATGAGAACCGCGCTCGACGGGGTACCGGGCTGCGGCGGGGCATAGCCGTGGCCGTGCATTCCTGCTCCTGATGGCCTGGGGACAAGGCAGATGATGAGGGGACGAGCGTATACACCGACACGGACAACGTGACCCGGGTTGTACGGACCGGCTGTCCGATACGTCACGTCGAAAGAAGCCGACCGCTTCCGGCCCTCTCCCCGGGGGCGCCGGTCCGTGATCAGCGCGGTCCCGCGGACCGGGGGCGTGACCGGTCCGGGCGCCCCCGTGGCCGCCGTCACGCCGTCACGCCGTCACGCCGTCACGGCCCCAGGAGCATGTCGCCCGTCATGCCCGGAGCGTGCCGTCCGTCAGGCCCGGAGCGTGCCGTCCGTCAGGCCGTCGTACAGCCCCTGGACGAGCTGCTCCCCGAGCCGTCCCGCCAGCCGCAGCGCGTCCTCGAACGCGGCCAGGGTGCGGAAACGTTCGCCGTAGCGCTGCTGGTCGTCCGGTGGCAGCCGCGGCAGTTGCAGCCGGCGTACGTCGAGCCGGGTCGCGGTCGACGCATAGCTGCTGGCCTGCCGGGTGTTGGCGGTGCCGCGCAGGAAACCGGCGAGGAACCACGGGTCGAGCGCGGCCGGATCGGGCCGCAGGAGCTGGAGGTTGCGGCCGAGCGCCGCACCCGCCGTCGCGGTGTCGACGACGCGGACCACCGATCCGCCGCCGAGGACGGGGACGACGACATCGCCCTCCTCCAGGAGGACGGGCTCCTCCTCGGGCCCCTCGGGGAGCGCGCCGGAGGGCGCGGCGCCCGCGAGGACGTCGTGCTCGGTGAGGACGGGGACGTGCGGTCCCGCCGTGGCGCCCGGGCCGCCGGCCCGGATCAACAGCGCACCCGCGCGGGCCAGTTCGCCGACGGTGGTGGCGGGCCAGGGGGCGGGCCGGTCGTCGGCGGCGGGTGAGGGGGTGAGTTCGCCGGTCAGCCGGAGGGTGTCGGCGAGCCGGTCGCGTACGAGCAGCAGTTCTTCCGCACCGCCACCCGCGGCGGTCGGTGGCACATGCCGGGCCGGGGCGAGATCCACATCGTCGTCGAGGAGCCCGATGACCGGCACCGAGCGACTGACGCCGGGGCGTTCGTCGGCGGTGCCGTCGCGGTCGAAGCGCCGCCAGGCGTCGAGGACGGCGGTCTGCACCGCCTGCCAGTCGAGCTTGTCGCGGCCACCGGCCGCACCGGCCAGTTCGGCGGTGTCGACGAGCAGCAGTTCGGAGGCGGGCGGCCGGCCAGCCTCCGGCTTGCGCAGCACCCACAGATGCAGGGGGATTCCGTACGGGGGCGCGGCCCCGGCGGGCAGGGCGACGACGGCCCGCAGCGCACCGCGGCGCAGCAGCCCCGCGCGGATACGGCGTCCCGAGCGGCGGGACGCGGCGGCGGGCGGCATGAGCAGCACCGCGGTGCCGCCGGGGCGCAGCCGGGCCAGCGCGTGCTGGACCCAGGCCAGTTCGGACTCGGTACGGGCCGGGAAGCCGTACTCCCAGCGCGGGTCGTAGGCGAGCTCGTCGTGGCCCCAGTTGCGCTCGTTGAACGGCGGATGGCACAGGACGGCGTCGACTGCGGCCTCGGGGAAGGCGTCCGCGCGCAGGGTGTCGCCGCAACGGGCCCGGACGGTGGCGTCGGAGTGCAGCGCGAGACGCAGAGCGGTGAGCGCGGTGAGGTCGGGGTCGGCGTCCTGGGCGTAGAGGGCTTCGGGGTGCTCCACGGCGCGCAGCAGCGTGCCGGCTCCCGCGGCCGGGTCGAGAACGCTCCCGGCGGGGCCGGCGACAGCGGCCATGAGGGCGGCCGGGCCGGGCGGGGTGAGCGTGTACTGGCGGAGGTTGGCGTCGAGGAAGCGCCCGAGCAGGAACTCGTAGGTCTGCCGGTGGCCCAGCTCGCCGGCGAGTTCGGCGACCGAGCGCAGCAGGGGCACGCTGTGAACACCTCCGGCGATCGAGGGCACGCCCGAGGAGTGTTCGGAGGCGCCGAGCTCACGGAAGAGTTCACCGCGGTCGTCGCCGAACCGCGCGGCCAGCACCTGTTCCATCGCGGTCGGCAGCAGCAGCTCCGCCACGCGCTCGTCCGAAGCCGCCGTGAGCTCCTGCCAGACGGTCGGCCTGTCGCGTACGAGCAGCAGTGCGCAGCCCGCCTGGATCAGCGCGGTGGCGGCGGTGGACGGGTGGTCGGCGAGTTGTTGCCAGACCCGTTCACGCAACGGGACCTCGGCGAGTTTGCCCTGGTCACGCAGCCACTGCTCGACCTCCGCGAGGGCGAAGGAGGGGCTGGTCTCGGTGCCGCCGACGGGCCTCGGGAAGTCCGCGTGCCGGCGCCGCCAGTTGCTGACCGCGGCCCGTCCGACCCCCGCCAGCCGGGCGATCCCCGCGGCCGTCACCTCGCTCGCGTTCTCCGGCACCTGCCGCCTCCTTCGTCCGCACCGCCCGGCCCTGCCCGTTGGTTGTGCCGCCGAGCATACCGGCGCTCATGAAACGCGGACCTTCACAGTGTGAGTGAACCCAAATCTCATGAACTTTGTTGACTCGGTTCACAGGCTCTGCTCTCATTGACCCGTCGCTACACGGGGACTTCACCGGTTCCCACCCACTTCACGTCCCCGGAGGACATCCATGTCCCACTCCATGCAGCAGCCGCAGTACAACGCGCCCCAGGCGCCGTACACCCCGGCACCCGCCCCGGCCCGCAACGGTCTCGGCACGGCGGCGCTGGTGCTCGGCATCATCGGCACCGTCTCCGGTCTGATCCCGTTCTTCTTCTGGCTGGCCGGCATCCTCGGACTGATCGCCCTGATCCTGGGGCTGGCGGGCCGGGGCCGGGTCAAGCGCGGCGAGGCCGGCAACAAGGGAGTGACCACCACCGGCGCGGTGCTCGGTCTGGTCGCGATGATCCTCTCGGTGGTCGGCGCGGTGCTCACCTTCAAGGCCGTGGACGACGCGGTCGACGAGCTCAACAAGGCGGCCACCGGCACCACGGCGGCGAAGGAGCCGGGCGCCGCGAAGAGCGACGGCGCGGCGAAGGACGAGGCCAAGGGCGACGCGAAGGGCGACAAAGGTGCGGGCCTCGCGGCCGGCGACAGCGCCGTCTACGACGACGGTGTGAAGATCACCGTCTCCGCGCCGAAGGCCTACAAGCCGAGCGAGTTCGCCGTCGGTCACACCGAGGGCAACAAGGCCTACGAGGTGACCGTGGTCGTCGAGAACGGCGGCAGCAAGAAGTTCGACGCCACGCTGGTGATGCCGGACGCCCGCGCCGGCAAGGACGGCGTCCCCGCCGAGCAGATCTTCGACGACAAGATCGGCACCGGCTTCAGCGGCACTGTCCTGCCCGGCAAGAAGTCCACGGTCCGGTTCGCCTTCGATGTCCCGGCCGCCGCCAAGGACCTGACGGTCGAGGTCAGCCCGGGCTTCACCTACGACGCCTCGCAGTGGGAGCTGAAGCTCTGACCGGCCGGGCCGGGCCCTGACACCCCCGTCCCCGGCGCACCCCCACCCCCTTCCCTGTCCTTCTCCTGCTCCCCTCCCTCTTCCCCCCTCTGTCTTTCTCCCCCCTTTACTCCCTCTCTCTTTCTCCTCTCCGCCCTTCTTCCCTCCGTCCCGACTCACCCCGGAGACCAGTCATGCAGGCCATCGCTTCCGCCCGCCACCGCCGTACCGCCGTCACCGTTCTCGCCGTCGCCGTCGCGTTCGGCGGCGCGGCCTGCGGATCGCTCGACGCGGACCCCGAGGGCACGAGGGGTCCGGCCGCTGCCACCGCCGAGAAGTCCCCCGAGGCTTTCCCCGGGCTGTCCGGCCCCGAGATAGCCAACAGAGCCGTCACCGCCACCAAAGCGGCCACCTCGCTGACCCTCGACGTCACGCTGAAGACGGCCGACGGCCCCCTGAAGGGCTACATGGCGATCAGCAAGAAGGGCGACTGCGCCGGCACCCTGTCCGTCGGCTCCGACGGGACGGCCGAGCTGATCAAGACGGGCGGCACCGCCTATCTCCGTTTTGACGAGGCGCTGTTGACATCGCAGAACAAGGGGGCGTCTGCCGAGGAGCAGAAGGCCGTGCTGGAGATGATGAAGGGCCGCTGGATCAAGACGGACGCCTCCGACGCCGAGGCCCGGGACAGCCTCGAACTCTGCGATCTGAACAAGCTGCTCGCGGACCTGGAGGCGAACGACACAGCCGCGCGCCGGGTCGGCGAGACCACGGTCGGCGGCCGCAAGGCGGTGAAGCTCACCGAATCGGACGGCAAGGAGACCTACACGGTGTACGTCGCGGCGGAGGGCGAGCCCTATCTGCTGAAGTTCGAGCAGGCCGGCGGCGAGGAGCCGGGCACGATGACGTTCTCCGGGTTCGACAAGCCCGTTGCGGCGAAGAAGCCCGCGGCCAAGGACATCCTCGACCTGGACAAGCTCGGCGAGCAGTGAGGGACGGCGGCGCGCGGTCGCCCCAAGAAGCACGGAGCACAGAGCACGCCGAAAAGCACAGGGCCGCCACGAGCACGGGCGCCACGAGCGCGGGCGGCACGAGCGCGGGCGGCACGCGAGGCCCGAGAACCGAAGGAGGCCGCCCCTCGGGGCGGCCTCCTCGCGTCCTTGCCGGATTCGCGTCCTTCCCGGATTCGCGTCGTTCCGGACTTCGCTCGTTCCCCGGACCGGAAACGCTCACACGCTGTGGCGCACCCACACATTGGGCTCCACATAGACGGCGTACCCGCGGTCGCTCTCGCAGTGCACCGGGACCAGTGCGCCAGGCACCTCCACCGGCCCGGCCGTGTCGAACGGCAGCCCGGTCCAGGTGCGCCACTGCGCCAGCGAGCCGGAGACGGTCATCGACGCCGGAGCCACCGAATCGATCACTCCGCCGGCCCGGACATGAACCCGCAGCCACGGGTCGTACGGCAGGCCGTCGTCGGGGCGGGTGCGGTGGGCGTACTCCTCGATCAGGGTCCGCGGCTCCTCGCTCTTGCGGTTCGGCCGCACCGGCGCCACCAGATCGGTGAAGCCGAGCCTGCGCACGTTGTCGCGCATCGCCGCCAGCATCCGGCCCGATATGCCCTTGCCCTGCCGGCCGTCAGCGACGGTGATCTCGATCGCGCTCACCGTGTCGGGCGCGCGGCCGTGCCGCAGATCGGAGAAAGCCCACAGCATCACCTGGTCCCAGCCACCCTCGGGCAGTGCGCGGCGCCCGTCCGCGTCCAGCCGGAAGGGCACGCTGAACGCCCGTGCGGCGACGCGGCCCTCGGAGTCGGTGGCCACCAGTACGTACTCGGGCAGTTCGGTGAGGATCCGCCCCATGTTGGCCCAGCCCACCGGGTCGTGCAGAACGAACTCCGGCCAGGTCTCGGGCATCTGCCAGAGCGGATCCCGCAGTTCGGGCCGGTCGGCGAGGGTGGTGACAGTCAGGTCCATCCGGGCAGACTAGCTGCGGGGATCTCTCACCCCCACCGAATTTTTCCGACGGTCGGCAGCACAGGTCCGGGCGCCCGCACCGTCCAGGACGCGGCGGTCGCTCGGCGTGAGACGGCCGCGCTCAGCCGCCGCACTGCGCGAGCATGACCTTCTTGTCCGCGACCGTCACCGGCAGGGCGTACTTCACCGCGACCTGCGAGACCCGCACCGCGTACGAGCAGCGGATCGACTTGTTCGGCGGCAGCCACGACGCCGGGCCCGAGTCGCTCTTCGAGCTGTTGGCCCGACCCGCCACGGGCAGCAGATTCAGCGGGTCGTTGGCGAGTTGCTGCCGCTTCTTCACCGGCCACCGCGCCGCGCCGAGCTGCCAGCCGTACGAGAGCGGGACGACGTGATCTATCTGGACCTCCGACGCGTCCTGCTTGCGCCAGTCGATGACCGCGCCGGTGTACGGATCGTCGAGGGTCATCGCGACGACGACGCAGTCGGAGCCCGAGCGGTGCCGCACCTCCTTGCCGTCGCGGGCCAGGAGATCGTTGCGGGTGTCGCAGCCGTTGCGGGCGAGCGGGACTCCGTCGACGCTGTCCATCCAGGCGTAGCCGAAGCGGTCCCGGTCGTACCCCGTCCTGGGGCCGCGGCCCTTCGTGGTCACCTTCTCGATCAGCCGGCGGGCGGCGGCCCGGTCGTCTTCGGAGCTGAGCGGTGCGAGCCCCGGCTTGGTCCCGTCCGGGTTCGCGAGCGGACTGGTGCCGGACCCCTTGCCGGGTGCGACGGCCGACTCGGTGGCCTTGGGGTCCCCCGGCAGCGCGGTGCCCTCGCAGGAGGTGAGCAGTGCGGCGGCGACGACCGCGGTGAGGCCGGCGGCGAGTGTGCGCGATGTACGGGCTCCGGGTGTGGTCACGTCCGTAGGCTACTGAGCCGCGCCCAATCGCCGTACAGGGCAGGTGGTTTCGGCCCGTATCGCACCCTGTGCACCGATAGGGTCCGGACCGGTGGTTCCTCGCCGCGCGGAACGCGGACGGCGGGCGTAGCGTCGAGAGTGCCCAGGTCCCCTCCGGAAGGAGGAGGAGCGCACATATCTCTTCAGATCGATCCAGGAATCAATCGCACACGCACCGTCCGCGGAGCCGAGCCGGCCCCCGCGGGCGGTGCGGCCGTCGCGCCACGGTGCACTCGGCGACACGTGGACCGCGCCGCGCCGCATGACACCGGGACAGCGAGCGCGGAAGCCGTCCCCGGACCGCGCACCCCATTAATCAGGCCCGATCGGAGCACGCGGCTGCGTACCGTACCTCCATGCCCGAACTCCAGCGCCTGCGCGCCGACCACGCCCCCGCCCTGCTCGCCTTCGAGCTGGAGAACCGGGACTACTTCGCCGCTTCCGTCCCGGACCGCGGCGACGACTACTTCGCGCGGTTCGACGCCCGGCACGCCGAACTGCTCGCCCAACAGGCCGCCGGGCTGGACCACTTCCATCTGCTGATCGCCGCCGACGGGGAGGTGCTGGGGCGGGTCAACCTGGTCGAGGTGGCGGACGGGTCCGCCGAACTCGGCTTCCGGATCGCCAAGAGCGCCGCCCGGCAGGGACTCGCCACCTCCGCCGTCCGCCGGATCTGCGCACTGGCCGCCGGGGAGTACGGGCTGACGAGCCTGCGGGCCCGGGCGACGCTCGACAACGCGGGCTCGCGGGCCGTGCTGGCCCGTGCCGGTTTCAGGCCCATCGGCGAGGTCACCCTGTCCGGGCAGCCGGCAACGAGCTACATACGGAAACTGACCGCGGCCGACGCCGCCGGGTAACGGGACCCCGCCCCGGCACGAGGCGCGACACCGGCACCGGCACCGGCACCGGCACCGGCACCGGCACCGGGGAGCGGACAGGCCCCGGCGCCGGAAAGCGGTCGGACCCTGGTGCCGGGCCGGGCACCTGGAGGCGCCCTGCACCGTGAGGCTCCCTGCTCCGTGAGGCTCCCGCCCCGCGAGGCTCCGGTGCCGCGAGGCGTCCCTACGACCCCAGAATCGTCGTCAGGAACTCCCCGGTCCAGCTCAGCAGTTCGCGTCCGACCACCGGCTTTCCGCCGATCTTGCCCGTCGTCGGCCGCGGCACCAGGATCTGGTGGATCGCCGGCTTGATGATCGTGCGCGGGTACAGCCGCTTGAGGCGCAGCTCCTGCGACTCCCTCAACTCCACCGGGGCGAAGCGGATGTTCGGGCCCTGGAGCACGATCTCGCCGACGCCGCACGCCCGTGCCAGCATCCGCAGGCCCGCCACCAGCAGCAGGTTCTCGACCGGCTCGGGCAACTTGCCGTAGCGGTCGGTCAGTTCCTCGCGGACCGCCTTGATGTCCTCCTCCGAGTTCGCGGAGGCGATCGCGCGGTACGCCTGGAGCCGCAGGCGCTCGCCCGGGGCGTAGTCGTGCGGGACGTGCGCGTCGACCGGGAGCTCGATCTTGACCTCCAGCGGCGGTTCCTCCTCCACACCGCCGTCGAGCGAGGCCCGGTAGTCCGCGACCGCCTCGCCGACCATGCGCACGTACAGGTCGAAGCCCACGCCCGCGATGTGGCCGGACTGCTCGCCGCCGAGCAGATTGCCCGCGCCGCGGATCTCCAGGTCCTTCATCGCCACGTACATGCCCGCGCCCATCTCGGTGTGCTGGGCGATCGTCGCGAGACGCTCGTGCGCGGTCTCGGTGAGCGGCTTCTCCGGCGGGTAGAGGAAGTAGGCGTATCCGCGCTCACGACTACGGCCGACCCGGCCGCGCAGCTGGTGCAGCTGCGAGAGACCGAAGTTGTCCCCGCGCTCCACGATCAGGGTGTTGGCGTTGGAGATGTCGATGCCCGACTCGACGATCGTGGTGGACACGAGGACGTCGAACTTCTTCTCCCAGAAGTCCACGACGACCTGCTCCAGCGCCGATTCGCCCATCTGACCGTGCGCTGTCGCGATCCGCGCCTCGGGGACGATCTCCCGCAGCCGGGCGGCGGCCCGGTCGATGGACTCGACGCGGTTGTGGATGTAGAAGACCTGGCCCTCGCGCAGCAGTTCACGCCGGATCGCCGCGCCGATCTGCTTCTGCTCGTAGGGGCCGACGAAGGTCAGGACCGGGTGCCGCTCCTCCGGCGGGGTGGTGATCGTCGACATCTCGCGGATGCCGGTGACCGCCATCTCCAGCGTTCGCGGGATCGGTGTCGCCGACATCGTCAGGACGTCGACGTTGGCGCGGAGCTTCTTCAGCTGCTCCTTGTGCTCGACGCCGAAGCGCTGCTCCTCGTCCACCACGACCAGTCCGAGGTCCTTGAACTTGGTCTCCGAGGAGAACAGCCGGTGCGTGCCGATGACGATGTCGACCGAGCCGTCCCGCAGCCCCTCCAGGGTCGCCTTGGCCTCCGTGTCGGACTGGAAGCGGGACAGCGCGCGTACGTTCACCGGGAACTGGGAGTAGCGCTCGGAGAACGTCCCGAAGTGCTGCTGCACCAGCAGCGTCGTCGGCACCAGCACGGCGACCTGTTTGCCGTCCTGGACGGCCTTGAAGGCCGCTCTCACGGCGATCTCGGTTTTGCCGTAGCCGACGTCGCCGCAGATCAGCCGGTCCATCGGGACCGTCTTCTCCATGTCTTCCTTGACCTCGGCGATCGTGGAGAGCTGGTCGGGCGTCTCCACGTACGCGAACGCGTCCTCCAGCTCGCGCTGCCAGGGCGTGTCCGCCCCGAAGGCATGGCCGGGCGCGGCCATGCGGGCGCTGTAGAGCTTGATGAGGTCCGCGGCGATCTCCTTGACCGCCTTCTTCGCGCGCGCCTTCGTCTTCGTCCAGTCCGCGCCGCCGAGCCGGTGCAGGGTGGGCGCCTCGCCGCCGACGTACTTGGTGACCTGCTCCAGCTGGTCGGTGGGGATGTAGAGCCGGTCGCCGGGCTGGCCGCGCTTGGCGGGGGCGTACTCGACGAGCAGGTACTCGCGGGTCGCGCCCTGGACGGTGCGCTGGACCATCTCGATGTAGCGGCCCACGCCGTGCTGCTCGTGGACGATGTAGTCGCCCGCCTCCAGCGTGAGCGGGTCGATGGTCTTGCGCCGCTTCGCCGGCATCCGCCGGCCGTCCTTGCCGGCCGCCTTCTGGCCGGACAGATCGGTCTCGGTGAGGACGGCGAGCCGCAGGCCCGGGTCGATGAAGCCGTAGTCGATCGAGCCGCAGGCGACGTGGACGACGGACGGCGACATGTCGGTCAGCGCGGAGTCCAGGCGGGCGGGGATGCCCTCGCCGCCGAGCACCTCGACGGTGCGGGCCGCGGGGCCGTGCGCTTCGGTCACATAGACCGTGCGCCAGCCGTCCGCCAGCCAGCCCTTGGTGTCGGCGAGGGCGCGCGCGGTGTCGCCGCGGTACGTCTCGGGGGCGTGCATGCCCAGCTTGACGGTGTCGTCGGACAGTTCCTCGTCGGCTGCGAACTGCGAGACCGTCCACCACATCATGCCGAGCTCGCGGGCCCGGTCCCGGACGTCGGCGATGCCCCACAGCGATGCCGCGCCGACGTCGATCGGCGCCTCGCCCCCGCCCGCCGTCGCCGCCCACGACGCCTGGAGGAACTCATGCGAGGTGGCCACCAGGTCGGCCGCGCGGGTCCGCACCCGCTCCGGGTCGCACACGACGGTCATCGCGCCCTGCGGCAGCACGTCCAGAAGCAGTTCCATCTCGTCCACGAGGACGGGCGCGAGGGACTCCATGCCCTCGACCGCGATGCCCTCGGCGATCTTGTTCAGCAGCTCGCCGAGTTCCGGGTGGCGCTCGGCGAGGGCCGCCGCCCGCCGGCGCACCTCGTCGGTCAGCAGCAGCTCGCGGCAGGGCGGCGCCCACAGTCCGTGCTCGGCGATCTCCAGCGAACGCTGGTCGGCGATCTTGAAGTAGCGGATCTCCTCGACGTCGTCGCCCCAGAACTCCACCCGCAGCGGGTGCTCCTCGGTCGGCGGGAAGACGTCCAGGATGCCGCCGCGCACGGCGAACTCGCCGCGCTTCTCGACCAGCTCCACCCGGGAGTAGGCGGCGGCCGCCAGGGCGTCCACGATCTCGTTCAGATCGGCCTGCTGTCCGGTCCTCAGCGCCACCGGATCCAGCTCGCCGAGGCCCTTGACCTGCGGCTGGAGCACGGAGCGGATCGGTGCGACGACGACGGAGACCGGGCCCGCGGCCGGATCGTCCTTCGACGGGTGGGTCAGCCTGCGCAGCACCGCGAGCCTGCGGCCCACGGTGTCGGAGCGGGGCGAGAGCCGCTCGTGCGGCAGCGTCTCCCACGAGGGGTACTCCGCGATGCCCTCCTCCGGCAGCAGCGAGCGCAGCGCCGCCGCCAGGTCCTCCGCCTCCCGACCCGTCGCGGTCACGGCGAGCACCGGACGCCCGGCCTCGCGGGCCAGCGCCGCCACGGCGAAGGGGCGCGCCGCCGGAGGTCCGACCAGGTCCAGATGCATACGGTTGGCGTCCCGTGCGGCCTGCACCGCTTCGGCGAGCGCAGGGTCGGTGACGACGGCATCGAGCAGACCGTGCAGGCTCATCAAGGGCTTCCATCCCGGGGAGTGGGCAACGCGAATGACCCGACTCTTCTGTCGTGCCCCACTGTCGAGGGCAGGGGGAGGGCCGGGGGTCTCCAGCGTACGACGCTGCTCCGACACTCGCGTCCGGAATCCACGCTGCGCGGTGCGGCCCGCAGGCGGGTGACCAGGCGCGTCCGCACGAACCGGGGCGGACTGCCCGGTGCCGGAGACGCGTTGACCGGCAGAGGGGGCTGCCCGGCAGCCGCCCGGACCAACTGCCGGCCGCCCGCCCGAAGCCGCCCGCCCGGCGCCCGAGCCTCCCCCGGGGCGGCCGCCCACCCGAAGCCTCCCGCCGACCCCAATCCCCCCGGCCCCCGCCGGCCCGCCCACGCGGGGCGGTCACCGTGGAGACGCCCGGCAGCGTCGGGCCCCCGCCGACCCGAAGCCTCCCGCCGGGCGCCCCGCCGACCAGAAAGCCTTCCCCGGGCACCCCGCCGACCCGAAGCCTTCCGCCGACCCGAATCTCCCCCCGGCCCCCCGGCCCGCCCACGCGGGGCGCGGTCACCGTGGAGACGCCCGGCAGCGTCGGGCCCCGCCCCCGGGCAAGCCCCACCGCGCCCCGCCTCCCCCTGGACAGACCGCGGCCCCGGAGTGTCCGGTGAACACTCCGGGGCCGCCCCCCGTTCCGTACGCCCGGAGGCAGTGGCGCTACTCCGTGGCGATGGCGTTGAGGACGTTCATCCGTCCCGCACGGAAGGCGGGGACCAGGGCCGCGAACAGCCCCACGAACGCCGACCCGACGAACACGGTCAGGATCGTCGGCCACGGGATCTCCAGGACCCCCAGACCTTCCAGTGCCAGCAGCTTCTGGGCCGCCGTGCCCCAGCCCATGCCCAGACCGAGGCCGAGCAGCGCGCCGAAGAGGGCGATGACCACGGACTCCAGCCGGATCATGCGGCGCAGCTGGCGCCGGGAGAGGCCGATCGCCCGCAGCAGGCCGATCTCGCGGGTCCGCTCGACCACCGAGAGCGCCAGGGTGTTCACCACCCCGAGCACCGCGACGATGATCGCGAGGGCGAGCAGTCCGTAGACGATGTTCAGCAGCTGGCCGACCTGGTCCTTCAGGTCCTGCTTGAAGTCGGTCTGGTCCTGCACCTTGTACTGCGGGTACGCGGCGAGCGAGGACTTGAGCGCGGTGTAGGCCTCCTTCTCCTTGCCGTCGTCGGCGGAGGCGAACAGGATCAGGTTCTTCGGCAGCTTGTCGGCCGGGATGTACTGCTCGGCCGTGGCCGTGCTGGTGTACTTCGCGCCCTTGTCGACGTTGCCGTCGTCCGAGGTGATGGCGGCGACCTTCAGCTTCGCGCTCTCACCGCCCTGGAAGGCGACGGTGAGCGTGTCGCCCACCTTCACGCCGTGCTCCTCGGCGTAGGTGTCGCCCACCGACATGGCGTTCTTGCCGTACGCGGCGGACAGTTCACCGCCCACGGTCTTGCGCCGCAGGTCCTGGGCGTAGGTGGCGTCGGCGGCGACGAGTTCGTCGTCGACGGTCTTGCCGTCGGGCGAGGTGATCTTCGCGTTGACACCCTTGTACTGGGTGACGTGCGCGATGCCCGGCGTCTTCTCCAGCGCCTGCTGGGCCTGCGGCACGATCGGCTGGCCGTTGGAGGACTGCACGATGAAGTCCGCGCCGACCGACTTGTCGAGCTCGTCGGTCGCGGAGGCGACCATCGAGGAGCCGACCACCGACAGGCAGGCCACCAGGGCGAGCCCGATCATCAGGGCAGCGCCGGTCGCTCCCGTACGGCGCGGGTTGCGCAGCGCGTTGCGCTCGGCCATCCGCCCGACCGGGCCGAACATCCGCAGCACGAGCGCGCTGATCACCTTGACCACGACACCGGCGAGCAGCGGTCCGACGACCACGAAGCCGATGAGCGAGAGGACCACACCGAGGCCGAGGAACATCGAGCCCTCGGCCGCCTTGTCGGCCTGGGTGGCGACCAGCAGGGCCGCGGCGCCGCCGCCGGTCAGGAGCAGTCCGATCGCGGCCCGCACCTTGCCGGCCCTGCCGTCCGCCGGCGTTCCGGCGTCACGCAGCGCGGCCATCGGCGAGACCTTGCCGGCGCGCCGGGCCGGCACATAGGCGGCGACGACGGTGACGACGATGCCGAGGACCAGGCCGACGACCGGGGTCGTCAGCTTCACCGTCAGATCGTCGGTGGACAGGTTCATCCCCAGGGAGCCCATGAGCTTCATCAGTCCGACGGCGAGGCCGACACCGGCCGCGATGCCCGCGACCGAGCCGACGATGCCGAGGAAGAGCGCCTCGATCAGGACGGACCGGTTCACCTGCCGGCGGCTGGAGCCGATGGCCCGCATCAGACCGATCTCGCGGGTGCGCTGGGCGACCAGCATCGAGAAGGTGTTGACGATGAGGAAGATGCCGACGAGGAGGGCGATCCCGGCGAAGCCGAGCATCGCGTACTTCATGACGTCGAGGAAGGAGCCGACCTCCTCGCGCCCCGCGTCGGCGGCCTCCTTCGCGGTCTGCAGCTTGTAGGGGGCGTCGAGCGTGGCGGCGATGTTCCCCTTGAGCTGCTCGTCGCTGACACCGTCGGCCGCCGTGACCGAGATGGCGGTGAACAGGCCTTCGCGGCCGAGGAGTTCACGCTGCGCGGTGGCGGTGTCGAAGTAGACGATCGTGGCACCCGGGTTGGTCACCTTGAAGGAGGCGATACCGGAGATCTTCGCCTTGAAGTCGCCCGTGACCGCGATGGTGCGCAGTTCGTCACCGATCTTCAGACGGTGCTTGTCGGCGGTGTCGGCGTCGACCATCATCTCGGTGGGTCCGCGCGGCGCGTGGCCGGAGGTGATCTCCATCGACTTGAGGTCGTTGTCGCTCCAGCCGCCGGCGATGGTCGGGGCACCGTTGGTGGCGCCGACGTCCTTGTTCTTCGCGTTGACGACGGTGACGCTCATGCTGGAGACGCCGCCGTCGACGGACTCGACGCCCTCGACGGACCTGACCTTCTCGACAAGGGACGCGTGCAGCGTCTCCGGCCGGCCGGTCAGCGGTGCGTCGTCATCGGCGCCCCGGGGGCTGACGGTGACATCGGAGGCGGTGCTGGCGAAGAGCTTGTCGAAGGTGGTGTTCATGGTGTCGGTGAACACCAGCGTCCCCGACACGAAGGCCACGGACAGCAGCACCGCCACGGCCGAGAGCGCCATCCGCCCCTTGTGCGCGAGGAAGTTGCGCAGAGAGGTTCTGAAGACGGTCACGACGTACGCCCCCGAGCGTCGAAGTCCTTCATGCGGTCGAGTACGGCGTCGGCGGTGGGCCGGAACATCTCGTCCACGATCCGGCCGTCGGCGAGGTAGAGGACACGGTCCGCGTAGGAGGCGGCCACCGGGTCGTGGGTGACCATCACGATGGTCTGGCCGAGCTCGTCCACCGAGCGGCGCAGGAAGCTGAGAACCTCCGCGCCGGCGCGGGAGTCGAGGTTTCCGGTCGGCTCGTCACCGAAGATGATCTCGGGACGGGCGGCGAGCGCCCTGGCCACGGCGACACGCTGCTGCTGGCCGCCGGAGAGCTGGGTGGGCCGGTGCTTGAGCCGGTCGGACAGGCCGACCGTCTCGACGACCCGGTTCAGCCAGCCGGCGTCCGGCTTGCGGCCCGCGATGTCCATGGGGAGCGTGATGTTCTCCAGGGCGTTGAGCGTCGGCAGCAGGTTGAAGGCCTGGAAGATGAAGCCGATCCGGTCCCGGCGCAGCTGCGTGAGCTTCTTGTCCTTGAGACCGGTGATCTCGGTGTCGTCGAGGTGGATCTGACCCGAGGTGACGGTGTCGAGCCCGGCGAGGCAGTGCATGAGGGTGGACTTGCCGGAGCCCGAGGGGCCCATGATCGCGGTGTACTGCCCGCGGGCGATGTCGACATCGACGTGGTCGAGTGCGACGACGCGGGTCTCCCCGCTGCCGTACGCCTTGACGACCTGGCGCCCACGCGCAGCGACGGCCGTACGCCCTCCGGTGTCCCCGTGCGGGGGAATGGTCACAGCCGTTGTCACGGTAAGTCTCCTATGTCGGTGAGATGACGTTGTCGCCGCGTGCGGTTCGAGTCTGTCGGCGGAAGCGCTCCGGCGCGCTGGTGCGAGGCGCAGTCTTCGACCGGGGGTTTTCCCCACCCCCCGGTGGCGCCGCCCCCGTTGCGGCCGTAAGAACAACCTAAGGAAACGCGTCCGCCGCTTCGTCGTCCCCCGGGACGAAAGCCCCCTGGCCACAAGTAGGGAGGTCCCCCTAGGGGCCTCCACCCGCGGGTGGAGGCCGGCCCGCTCGGGCTGCCCCCTCCCGCAGCGGCGGCCTCGAGTGAGAAGGTGTGGGGAAAATAGATGCGGGGGGAAAGGATCCAGCGGTGACGGAGACACCGGAGACGGAACCGCGAGGTCCCCTCTCCCCCACGAACGGCGGCGACGCCGGCACGGCGGCCCCAACGGGCCGCGGCCCGGTGGTCGCCGCTCTCATGCTCGGCATGGCGCTCGCCGCACTGGACGGCACCATCGTGTCCACCGCCGTACCGCAGATCGTCGGCGACCTCGGCGGCTTCTCCGTCTTCTCCTGGCTCTTCTCCGGCTACCTGCTCGCCGTCACCGTCACCCTGCCGGTGTACGGGAAACTCTCCGACACCTTCGGCCGCAAGCCCGTGCTCATCGCCGGGATCATCCTGTTCCTGCTCGGCTCCGTCCTGTGCGCGGCCGCGTGGAACATGGGCGCGCTGATCGCCTTCCGCGTCGTCCAGGGACTCGGCGGCGGCGCGCTCCAGGGCACCGTGCAGACCATCGCCGCCGACCTGTACCCCTTGAAGGAACGGCCGAAGATCCAGGCGCGGTTGTCCACCGTGTGGGCCGTCTCCGCCGTCGCCGGCCCCGCGATCGGCGGGCTGCTCGCCTCGTACGCCGACTGGCGCTGGATCTTCCTGATCAACCTCCCCGTCGGCGCCGTCGCCCTCTGGCTCGTCGCCCGCCATCTGCGCGAACCCTCCCGCCCCCGGCCCGCGGCACGCCCCCGTATCGACTGGCCCGGCGCACTCGCCGTCTTCGGCGCGGGTGTCCTGCTGCTCACCGCGCTCGTCCAGGGCGGCATCGCCTGGCCCTGGCTGTCGGCGCCCTCACTCGCCCTGCTCGGCGGCAGCGCGGCACTCATCGCCGTCACCGTCTTCGTCGAACGACGGGCCGCCGAACCGATCATCCCGGGCTGGGTCTGGCGCCGGCGCACCATCGCGGCGGTGAACCTCGCCCTCGGCGCCCTCGGACTGCTGATGGTGGCCCCGACCGTCTTCCTGCCCACCTACGCCCAGTCGGTCCTCGGCCTCGGCCCGATCGCCGCCGGCTTCGTGCTGTCCGTGATGACCCTGAGCTGGCCCGTCAGCGCGGCTCTGTCCAACCACGTCTACAACCGCATCGGTTTCCGGCGCACCGCGATGATCGGCATCACCCTCGCCGGACTGATCCTCGCGGCCTTCCCCCTGCTGCCCTACCCGGGCGCGCCCTGGCAGCCCGCCCTGCTCATGCTGCTGCTCGGCGGGGCGCTCGGACTCTTCCAACTCCCCCTGATCGTCGGCGTCCAGTCCACCGTGGGATGGTCCGAACGCGGTACGACGACCGCGTCCGTCCTCTTCTGCCGCCAGGTCGGCCAGAGCATGGGCGCCGCGCTCTTCGGCGCCGTGGCCAACGGGGTCCTCGCCGCGCGCCTCGGCAGCGCGGGCGACCTGGACTCCGTCTCGCACGCCCTGGAGAACCCCGCGGCCCTTACGGCCGACGCGGCGGACCGGTTGCGCCGAGCAGTGGACGCGGCGGTCGACCACGTCTATCTCGGCGCGGCGGCCGCGGCCGGGCTGTCGCTGCTGGTGCTGCTGTTCGTAGCACCGCGGCGCTTTCCCGTACTGGACGACAACGAGCAGCCGGTGGCGAAGAGTTAGACCGGGCTCTCCCCGAACGGGGGGCGTGGGCGCCGGTTCCGCGGGCGGGGTCTCCCCCTACGGCGCTGATGCCGTCCCTTCGTCCGGGGCGGGCGCCCAGCCCTCCGCCGCCCTCGTCCGGGGCAGGGCGCTCAGCCCTCCGCCGCCGCGCGGCCGGTCAGGGCCGCCAGGCTGTTGCGGATGTGCGCCATGTTCGCGTGCATCTCCTCACGCGTCTCCTCGTGCTCGCGCAGCATCCTCTCCGTCTCACGGGCCATGCGCTCCTCCTGCATCCGTGCCTGGGCGAGCAGTTCGGCGGCCTGCGCCTCCGCGTCCTCCTGGCCGTGGCGGGCGTACTCCTCCGCCTCCGCGAACGTGCGCTCGGCCTCGGCGAGAGCGGCCTCCGCGTACGCGGTCCGTTCGGCGTGTTCGGCCTCCAACGCCGCCTCGCGCTCGGCGAGTTCACGCTCCACCGCCTCCCAGCGCTCGGCCTGCTCCTCCTCCAGCTCGGCGAGCATGCCCTCCGCACGGCAACGCATCTCCCGCCACGCGCCCATCACCTCGCCGCGCTGCTCCTTCATCTCGCTGCGCGCCTCCGCACGGGCCTCGTCGGCCGCCGTCTGCGCCGCGAGGAGGATCTGCCGGGCGCGCTCCTCGGCGTCGGCCCGCAGCCCGTCGGCCTCCTCACGCGCCTTGTCCCGCAGCCGCTCCGCCTCCGCCCGCACGGCATCCGCCTCTGCCTGCGCCTCCTCGCGCGCCGTCGCCCGTACCTCCTCGGCCTCTTCCTCGGTCAGCGCGAGGAGGTACTGGGCGCGGCGGCTGAACGTCTCGTACGTCTGAGGGGCGAGCTTCGTGACGACCTCACGCAGCCGGGCCGCCTCCGCCTCCATGTCCTTGGCGAGGACGGTCAGCCGCGCGGCACGCTCCCAGGCGTCGTCGCGGTCCTGCGACAGGGCGGTGACGTAGGCGTCGGTCTCCTCCATGCGGTAACCCCGGCCACGGACGGCGGCGAAGCCGTGGGGTGACACCGATGCAGCGCTCATCCTTCAAGCCCCTCTCCGACGGAAAACGCGATTGTGCGCATATCCTGATGGATGCGGGCGAAACGCTCATAACGCGACACTCCCTGCGGAGAAAGCAAAGAGGGGCGCCCGGTCCGACCACCGACCAGGCGCCCCAATTGTCGTACTAACAGCCTTACAGTAGACCGTCCCACATCTGCTCCAGCAGGACCGACCACCAGCTCTCCGGCGACGCCAGCGCCGCCGGATCCAGCGCGGCGAGCTGCGCCTGGAAGTCGACCGTCCAGCGACCCGCCTGCTCCGGATTGAGACCGAAGCGCAGCCGCCACATCCGGCCGAGCAGCGCAAGGCAGCGCACGAACTCCGGCAGCCCGCTGTTCACGAACTGCGGCGCCACCGCCTGGCCACCGGGACCGGCCTCCACCGGCACCGCCACGATGTGCGCCGTGCCGTACTGGACGCAGATCGCCCGGCCGAAGTCGGTGCCCACCACCAGATACGATCCCGCGTCCACCGCGGGCTGCACCTGCCGCTGCGCCGCGAGCTCGGCCAGCGTCGGAACCACCGGCTGAGCGGGCTGCGCCCAGAAGAACGGGTTGAAGTCACCCGGCAGACCGGCCCACACCAGCGTGGCGCCGACCACCTCCGGCACCCCCTGACGCGACACGGCCCGCTGGTCGAACCGGCAGATGCCCTGCGGCCCGAACGCCGCCACCAGCTCCTGCGCGATCGCCTGCGGCGGGACCGGAGGCACCGCCTGCACCGGCGGCAGCGGCATCCGCACCGGCGCGGGGCGCGCCGGACCGTCCGCGACCTGGTGCAACTCGCCCTGATGCGTGACCAGTTGCTGCATGCCCTGCTGACGGCTGGCGTGATCCCTGCCGTACGGCGCGATGTTGGTGATCCGCGCCTGCGGCCAGGTCTCGCGGATCATCCGGGCGCAGTAACCACCCGGCAGCTCGCACGACTCCAGCTCGGTGTGCAGCTCCAGCACCTGCTGCGGCGGCACATTCATGGCCCGCAGCTCATGCAGGATCTGCCACTCCGGGTGCGGAGTACCGGGCGCGGAGCGGCGGATCAGCTGGGCCTCGGAACCGTCGGGCGCGCGGTAGCGCAGGACAGCCTGGTAGCCGGGACCGACCGTCGGCTGCCCGGGCGGCTGCGGAGGATAGCCGTACGCGGGCGGCTGAGCGCCCTGCGGCGGACCGGGCGGCGGTGTCGACGCATGCGAACCGGGCGCGCCGGGCGCACCGGGTGGCCCGGGCGGCTGCGGAGCACCGGGACCCATGGGATTGGGACCGGCCAGCATCGTCGCGGCATGGTGAACACCGCCACCGGGAGGCGGCGTCGAACCAGGAGGACCAGGCGGACCAGGAGGCAGCGGCACACCAGGAGCACCCGGCGCACCAGGAGGCCCCGGAGGCTGCGGAGCCCCAGGACCCGCCTGACCCGGATCCGCGAACATCGTCGCGGCATG